>JBCCUP010000039.1 GCA_039196715.1 Pseudomonadota bacterium | reverse complement strand
CGATCAGTTGGGGACTGTCGGGCAGCTTGAGCTTGGGGTACTCGTCCATGAGGCGGAACCCGAGGCGAGGGGCCCTTCAGTGTAGACCAGTGCGCCCGGCTGCGACTGTGTCCGCGCTCGACGCGTCAGCCCCGCGTGCGACGCGTGTACGCAAAAAAAACCCCGCGGCGAGCGCGGGGCCTTCTTCACGCCCGGGTCGGGCGTGCCACTGTGTGCCGAGCCTTAGCTCAGCGCTTCCGTGCTGGTCTTGATGATCGCGGCTGCGACCTTGTACGGGTCCGCGTTGGACGCCGGACGGCGGTCTTCGAGGCGGCCTTTCCAGCCGTCTTCGATGGTACCAACCGGAATGCGGATGGACGCGCCGCGGTCCGAGACGCCGTAGCTGAACTGGTCGATCGCCTGGGTCTCGTGCTTGCCGGTCAGGCGCTGGTCGTTGTCCGCGCCATAGACGCTGATGTGGCGTTCGATGTTGCGTCCAAAGCCTTCACAGATCTTGTTGAACACGTCTTCGCTGCCCGCGGTGCGCATGGCGCCGTTCGAGAAGTTGGCGTGCATGCCCGAGCCGTTCCAGTCGGTGTCGCCGAGCGGTTTGGGGTGCCAGTCGACCGAGACGCCGTATTTCTCGGCGGTGCGCTCGATCAGGTAACGCGCGAGCCAGATTTCATCACCGGCGCGCTTCGCGCCCTTGGCGAAGATCTGGAATTCCCACTGGCCAGCGGCCACTTCGGCGTTGATGCCTTCGACGTTCAGGCCAGCCTCGAGGCACATGTCCAGGTGCTCTTCGATGATTTCACGGCCAAATGCGTTGGCGCCACCGACGGAGCAGTAGTAGGGACCTTGCGGCCCGGGGTAGCCATTGGCCGGGAAGCCGAGCGGCAGTTTGGTCTCGGTGTTCATCAGGAAATACTCCTGCTCGAAACCGAACCAGAAATCGTCGTCGTCTTCTTCGATGGTGGCGCGGCCGTTGGATTCGTGCGGTGTGCCATCGGCGTTGAGCACCTCGGTCATGACGAGGTAGCTGTTCTTGCGATCCGGGTCGGGAATGATCGCTACCGGCTTCAGCAGGCAGTCTGAATCGTTGCCCTCGGCCTGCTCGGTCGAGCTGCCGTCGAAGGACCACACGGGGCAGTCTTCGAGGTTTCCGCTGAAGTCATTTCTGACCATCGTCTTGCTGCGGAGGCTTTGAGTCGGCTTGTAGCCGTCGAGCCAGATGTACTCTAGCTTGCTTTTCATGATCGCGTTTCTCCAATGATCATCGAGTGAAATCCGGTATCCCGTCGCCAGCGAGCGCTGTCAGCCGTGTTCGGGGCTGCGCCGTCACCCGATTCGGGTGGCGGTCCGCTGGTGATGTGCGATACAGTCTGTGTGCGCTCTGCACCAAAATGAAGCAGCCCGTGGGCATTTCATTCAGGCACAACAGATCAAGTCTGCCAGATTCCGTCGGAATGCAGCAACCGCGTTGACGTGATGTGACGTGGCGCCGGTTTTCACGGCACGCTTTCTCTCGCACTCACCCGCGAATTTCCCGAAAAAACGCAGCTCCGTCCCCGGCCGGCTCGTCCTTCATTTGTGTTAACCCGGTACTGGTCTGTTTCTGGTACTGGTAGATAAAATGTTTTGATACAGAGACTTAGCGAAACTCTGGTGGCATGCGCTTCGTCACGCGCCCGGCGCAGTGCGGTGGTTCCCCCGTCCTCGTGCGTTCACACGTCGCCGTGCCCCGCCTCGTGTCGGCAACCGCGATTTCTCAGTGCAACTCGCTCTCGGAGGTGACAGGTGGGGCGGTAGACTTTTTTCTCGGGTCGTCGCCAACCGCGCCAATCGGCTGCCGGAGGGCCAGGTGAATCCGTTGAATTTACACGGATTGCACCAAAGAGGTGCATTTCAGACTTTTCCGCACAGCAGCAGTGCATGGCGCGTGTGCCAGTCAATAACGCATTGAAAAAGCAGAAAAAGCCGATTCAGAAAGCTGGTACACAACCTGCTCCGGCGTGTTGTGACGTCGTCTGGGCACTACGCTCCTCTGTGGTGCCCGCGCGACCCGCGCGTTACCACCACTTGCGTGGCGCGACTAACCGCCTTTCCCACGCTTCACGATTCAGGAGACAAGACCCCCATGGTTGAGATTGGTAGCGAGGTCATCGACCTCATACGTGACAACGACGTGCGCTTCGTTGATCTGCGGTTCACCGATACGCGGGGTAAGGAACAGCATGTGTCAGTGCCGGCCTCGGTGGTTGACGAGGACCTGTTCGAGGACGGGCAGATGTTTGACGGTTCTTCGATATCCGGCTGGAAAGGCATTCAGGCGTCGGACATGATCATGTTGCCGGACGCAAGCTCTGCGGTCATGGACCCGTTTACCGAGGAGCCGACGCTCAACTTGCGGTGCGACATCATCGAGCCGTCGACCTTGCAGGGGTACGAGCGGTGCCCCCGATCGGTGGCCAAGCGCGCCGAGGCGTACCTGCAGTCAACGGGCATCGCCGACACCGCTTACTTCGGGCCGGAGCCGGAATTTTTCGTGTTCGACGACGTGCGTTTCGGCACACGGATCGGCGACACCTTCGCGAAGATCGATTCTGTCGAGCTCTGCACCAACACGGCAAAGACCTACGAGGAAGGTAACTATGGGCACCGGCCTGGCATCAAGGGCGGTTATTTCCCGGTGCCACCCGTCGACTCGCTCTACGACATGCGCGCGGCGATGTGCGTGGTGCTCGAGCAGATGGGCCTGGATGTGGAAGTCCACCACCACGAAGTGGCGACCGGTGGGCAGTGCGAAATCGGCACCAAGTTCAACACACTGGTGCGGCGCGCTGACCAGAACCAGGTGCTGAAGTACGTTGTGCACAACGTGGCGCACCAGTACGGCAAGACCGCCACCTTCATGCCCAAGCCTCTGGTCGGCGACAACGGCAGTGGCATGCATGTGCACCAGTCGCTGTCGCTCGGTGGCGAGAACATCTTTGCCGGCGACCTCTACGGTGGCCTCTCGCAGACCGCGCTCTACTACATCGGCGGGGTGATCGCGCACGCCAAGGCCATCAACGCCTTTGCCAACGCATCGGTCAACAGCTACAAACGCCTGGTGCCGGGCTTCGAGGCCCCTGTGATGCTGGCCTACTCTGCACGCAACCGCTCGGCGTCGATTCGCATCCCCTACGTCTCCAGCCCGAAAGGCCGGCGCATCGAAGTCCGCTTCCCGGACCCCACGGCCAACCCCTATCTGTGCTTCACGGCCCTGATGATGGCGGGACTCGACGGGATCAAGAATCAGATCAATCCGGGCGACGCGATGGACAAGGACCTCTACGACCTGCCGCCCGAGGAGGAAAAGGCGATTCCCCAGGTGGCGCGCAGCCTCGGTGACGCGCTGGAGGCGCTTGACCAGGACCGCGGCTTTCTGACCGCCGGCGGCGTCATGAGCGACGACATGATCAACGCCTACATCGACCTCAAGCAGGAGGAGGTCACCGAGATGAGCTTGCAGGTGCACCCCAAAGAGTACGAGCTGTACTACAGCGTGTAAGCCGCCTGTTGCGGGCGGCGGCGTATGCGCTGCCCGCGCAGAAAAAGCGAACGCCCGCGACTGTGCGGGCGTTTTTTTTGCACCTAAAGTGGCAACACACCCGCGTAACCCGGAAGCCCTGCCCATGAAATTCAGCCTGATAGTGCTTGCAATGATCAGCGGGCAGGCGTTGGCCACCGTGTACAGCTACCGCGACGCCGACGGCAACCTGGTCTACACCGACGAGCCCCAGGGCACACAGGCGACGGAGGTGGTGCTGCCGGACAACCTCACCGTGTTGCCGGCGTTGCGTCAGGCTGAGCCCGACGTGTCCGACGAAGACGCGGCGTCAGACGGCACCTGGGTCAGTTGGGGGAGCGAGTCTGGCGCGACGGTTGCGCCCGAGGCTCAGGAGGTCTCGGCCGTGGTGCCCGATGTCGAAATCCTGTCACCGACCGCAGGCGAAGCCTATTGGAGTGGCGGCGGTGCGCTTCAGGTCACCGTCTCGGTGTCGCCCGGGCTCGGTGCGGATCAGGAATTGGCGGTGCTTCTGGACGGGCGCGAACTGGCGCGTGGACGTGCCAACGTGTTGACACTGCAGGGCGTCGACCGCGGCTCGCACACCTTGCGCGTGGATGTGCGGGATGGCGCCGACCAGCGCGTTGCCACCAGCGGAGAGCGCACGGTGCATGTCTTGCGGCCGAGCATCATCAACCGCCAGTCCGGACTGATGCACCCCAGCGTCACCGATGCCGTGCGACCGGAGACGGCCGTGCCCGCAGAAGCCTTCCCGAACACCGATTGACCTCAGCCTGACGGCCTTGATGCGCACCCTATTGGGGCGCAAAATGCACCTATAGAGTGCATCGCGAATCGTCTGAACGGCTGAAACACGCGAATTTCCGCGTTGGTTTTTCTACAACTCATTGAAATAGATATAAAAAATTCCAATTCGGCCAGACGGTCCAAAAATCGCACCATAACGGACATGCGATGATTGAATGGCTGGCAACGGATGGTTGACTTGCGTGAGTGGGACACGGTGGCGGTGCTCGATGCACTCGGCACGGCTGTGCTGCAGCTCTCGCACGACCTGGTCGTGGAATCGATGAATTCTGCGGCAGAAGAGCTGTTGTCGATCAGCATGCGTATGGCCATGGGCCAGCCTGTCATTGCGTTGCTCGGCATGCCGGACAAGGTGGTTGCCCACCTCGAAGAGTCGGCGGCAACCGGCCAACCGCTGACCGAGCGCGAAACCCCCCTCGAATTGCGCCACGGTGGCCGTGTGATTGCCGATGTGCGCGCTGCACCGCTGCTCGACAGCGGTGTGTTGCTCGAAATCAGCTCGCTCGATCGGCAATTGCGCATCGCGCGCGAGGATGCGTTGCTGGCGCAGTCCGAGTCGAGCCGGCTGTTGCTTCGCGGCCTCGCGCACGAGGTGAAGAACCCCCTCGGTGGGCTTCGCGGTGCGGCACAGTTGCTCGAGCGCGAGCTCGACGAAGACGGCCTGAAGGAATACACGCGCATCATCATCGACGAGGCAGACCGTCTGCAGCGCCTGATCGATCGGTTGTCGGGGCCGGCCGACCGGCCCAACCTCGCGCCGCTGAACCTGCATCAGGTCACCGAGTACGTGTTGCCGCTGCTCGAATCCGAAGCGTCCGAACAGGTCGAAATCGAACGCGACTACGACCCCTCGCTGCCGCCGTTGAACGGCGACCGCGAGTGGCTGGTGCAAGCCCTGCTGAACGTCGGACTCAACGCCCTGCAGGCGATCGGTGAGGCGGGCGTCCTGACCCTGCGAACCCGGGTGGTGCAGAACTTCACCATCGGGTCCTCGGTGCACCGGCTCGTCGGTGTCATCCAGGTGTGCGACACCGGCTCCGGCGTGCCGCCAGAGATCGCCGACACCTTGTTCTTGCCGTTGATCACCGGCCGTGCAGACGGCACCGGACTCGGGTTGCCCATAGCGCAGTCCTTGATCGGGCGACACGGTGGCCTGATCGAATGCCACTCCGTGCCCGGCAACACGGTCTTTTCACTATATTTACCTCTGGAGTCGGATGCATGAGCGCTGACACCGTTTGGGTCGTCGACGACGACCGGTCAATCCGTTGGGTGTTGTCGCGCGCACTGGAGAAGGCGGACATCAGTGTGCGCACATTCGAGCACGGTGAAGAAGTCATCGACCAGCTCGATGCGTCGCCGGCACTCCCGGACGCAATCATCACCGACGTGCGCATGCCCGGTATGGACGGGATCAGCTTCATGCGGACGGTGCAAGGTATGCACAGCGACCTGCCCGTGATTGTCATGACCGCCCACTCGGACCTCGACAGCGCGGTCAACGCCTACGAGGGCGGTGCCTTCGACTACTTACCCAAACCGTTCGACATCGACGCCGCGGTCGAGCTGGCGCAGCGCGCAGCGGCCCACAGCCGGTCCAGTCGGCACACGGCGGTGGCCGAAGATGCCACCCCTGACACGCTGACCGACATCATCGGCGCGGCGTCCGCCATGCAGGATGTCTTTCGTGCCATCGGGCGGCTGTCCCGCTCCAACATCACCGTGCTCATCAACGGTGAGTCGGGCACGGGCAAGGAGCTCATCGCCCGCGCCCTCCACCGTCACAGCCCGCGGGCTGCCAGCCCGTTTATCGCTTTGAACATGGCGGCCATTCCCCGCGAGTTGATGGAGTCCGAGCTGTTTGGGCACGAGCGGGGTGCCTTTACCGGTGCGCAAACCCAGCGCATTGGGCGTTTTGAACAGGCGAACGGCGGCACGCTGTTCCTCGATGAAATCGGCGATATGCCGAGTGATTTGCAGACCCGGCTCCTGCGTGTACTGTCCGACGGCGAGTTCTTTCGCGTGGGCGGGGCGCGGCCGCTGCAAGCGGACGTCCGGATCGTCGCGGCGACGCACCAGGACCTGGAAACCCGGGTTGCGAACGGCGAATTTCGCGAAGACCTGTTCCACCGGCTGAACGTGATCCGCTTGCGGGTCCCCCCCCTGCGTGAGCGGCGTGAGGACATCCCGCTGTTGCTCGAACACTTTCTCACGCACTCGGCCACCGAACTCGGCGTGACCCGGAAGCAACCGACGCAGGAGGTGTTGGATTACCTGTCCCGCTTGTCCTGGCCGGGCAATGTGCGCCAACTCGAAAACACCGCCCACTGGCTTACAGTGATGGCCAGCGGCCGTGAATTGCACATTTCCGACCTGCCGGACACCCTGCGCAACCCGGACACCGACGACACCACCACAGCCGGTGACTGGACAACCCTGCTCAGGCAGTGGGCCGATGGCGCGCTGTCCAACGGGCAGACCGGCCTGATGACCGACGCGACCAAGTCGCTCGAACGCACGCTGATCGGCGCGGCACTCACGGCGACCGGTGGCCGGCGCCAGGATGCCGCCCGCTTGTTGGGCTGGGGCCGTAACACCCTGACGCGAAAGATCAGCGAGCTCGATCTCTGAGGTCTGCGAGCCACCTCAGTGTGAACTGCGTCACAGTCTGCGCTTTGCCCACGTCGAATGCGCCCGACCGCGCTCAAAAAGCGCCCACGGCGACCGTTACATGCCCTGAGTGGCGGTCTTTCCACGGAAACACCGGCCACGGCGTGCAACCCGTTCGAATCGAGGCAGTTCCATGGACATTTCCACTCTGTTGATCGGCGCCATCGTCGCCGTTGCGTTGATCTGGCTGGTCCAGATCTACAACCGCTTGGTTCGCGTCAAGCACAATGTGTCGGAGGCCTGGAGCAACATCGACGTGCTGCTGCAACAGCGCCACGACGAGCTGCCGAACCTGGTGGCGACCTGTCAGCAATACATGGCGTACGAACGCGACACACTCGAAGCCGTGGTCAATGCGCGCGCGGGTGTGGAGCAGGCGCGTGAACGGGGCGATGTCGGCGCGCTCGGGGCCGCAGAGGCGCTGTTGGGCTCGAGTCTCGGCGGGCTGTTTGCGCTCGCTGAGAACTACCCGGAGTTGAAGGCCGACGAGTCCTTCACCCACTTGCAGAGTCGGGTCAGCACGCTCGAAGACAGCATCGCCGACCGGCGCGAGTTCTACAACGCGTCGGTGAACGCGAACAACATCGCCATCGCCGAGTTTCCGGCCGTGATCGTGGCGCGCGCTTTCGCGTTCGTCTCTGCCGACTTGCTGGTGGTGCCCGAGGCCAAGAAGGCCGATGTCAACGTGGCCACGCTCTTCAACCCGGTTGAGGACATTCGGCGCGCCTCATGAAGGAGCTGCTCGGTGTCGCCGGGGACGTCGATGTCGCGGCGGTTCTGCGGTCGGGTCAGTCGGCCTCGCGCATGCTGCGCCGTGAGGTCGCGCGGGTGGGCGGCAGCGCGGCGGTCGCCGCGGCGGTCTACGTAGCCCTGCAGGCCCGTGTGATGGTCATCCTGCCCTATGCAGGCTGGTCGGTTGTGGTCGGGCTGGTTGCGCTCGGTGTCGCTGGCTTCTACTTGCTGCGGGGCACGCAGCACCGTCGCAAAGCGCACCTCATCACCGACACCCCCACAACAGCAATTGCAACTGCGGCACAAGGCCACGTAGCGGTGCAGGGTGTAGCGCGGGCGCGGGAGGGTGTCCAGCACCGGCCATTTCGCGGCATGCCCGAGTGTGTGTGGTTTGCCGTGAGCGTGGTCGAGGTGCGTCGGAACCGCAGCGTGTTCGCGAGCCTCACGGAGTGGGTCGGCGGCTACGGCGACTTGCCCACCGCGTCGGACATGCCCGCCGGCTTCGTCATTGAAGACCCGAGCGGTCACTGCGTGGTTCGCACCGCGCCGGGACGCGTCCACTGCCTGAGCGCTGACGTCTGGGAGGAGCGCATCGGCAACAGCATCTACACCGTGCAGTACCTGCGCCCGGGTGCGCCGGTTTACGTGTTGGGTCGGTTTTCGAGCCACCGCCCGGACACGGGCGCCGAGGTGCGCAAGGCGCGCTGGCTGGACCGCTTGCGCGCGTTGAAGGCCAACCGTCGTGAGCTGCTTGCGCGCTTTGATGCGAATGCCGACGGCGACATCGACCAGCACGAGTGGCAGGCGGCGAAGGACGCGATCCAGCACGATGTCGACGCCGAGTTGCGCGAGGACTCGATTCGGTCGGCGCGTCACCGAATCGAGCCCTCTCACGACACACCGCTTGTGGTTTCCAACCGGCGGCCCGATGTCGCGGCGGGCCACCACGCCACGTTGTCGCTCGTCTACAAGGCCACGGCGATCGTGCATTTCGTCGGTGGAGCGAGCCTGTTGGCGGGGTGACGCCGGCGCCGGTTCGCGACGCGCCGGTGTGACCGGAGCCCATCAGAAGCCGATCCACGCACCACTGCAGCTTGCCGATGCGGCGTCCACTTTCCAGGCGCCGTCGCTGGTGCACGCGTCATCGGCGGGGAAGCTGATGAACGCCCCCGTGTCCGGGTCACCATCGTCGATTTTCAGATCCAGCTGCAGCAGAGCGGCGGGTGAGATGTTGGCGCCGGTGATGAGATGCACCGTACCCGTACCGTCGGTGCCACTGCTGAGTTTGAAGAAACCGCCGTAGGGGTTCTGTGGGCACGTGCTGGCGGCGCACTCGGTGTCTCCTGTTGTGCCCGCGCTCTCGGCATTGCCGTCGAAGCGACCGGAAATGAAGCCGCCGCTGGCGAGGTGTTGCCACACCAGCGCCACTTCCTGAGCGCTGTTGACCTTGCCGTTGCCGTCGCCATTTGCAAGGGCGGTATCGAGTTGGGTGCTGGCGGTGGTGAGATCGCCGGGGAGGGCGCGGTAGCGGTCAATGAAGGCATACCAGGCCGCGTTGATGCCGTGGATCTGGTTGGCCAGCGAGCGCACGCGCGCGTTTTCGATCACCGATTGCCCCTTGAGCACGCCGCCGAGGATGAGACCCACCACCACCAACACCAGTGCGATCTCGATCAAGGTGAATCCGCGTTGTGTTTTCATGTCAGTTCTCCGTTGTGGTGACTGAGCCTGCCCGGCCGCGCTGCACGGGGAAAGCACGCGGCGCCGACGCCGGTGGCAGAACAGGTTTGCTCTGCTTGGTGCTGTCGCTTTACTGCAACGCCAGCCCGTCTACTACACTTCGGCTCGCACGCCTTGCCGAGTTCACCGGTGTTCTTCCGACTGCTGATATCCCTGATGCTTCTCCACGCGCCGCTGACCCACGCCCAGGCGGCCTGCGACAGCGCGCACATTGCCGGCGGGCTCCGCGATGCCGTGGTCAAGGTGGCCGTGTCCGATGGCATTCAACAGTCCGGTGTGGTGGTTGCACACGACCGCGTGGTCACCGTCTGGCACGGGCTGGTCGGCAACCCGCAACCGCAGGTGCACATCGACGGCGCCTGGTACGCCGCGTCCCACGTGCAGTACGACGCCGAACGTGACCTGGCCTTGCTGACGGTGCCAACCTTGCGTGCGACACCGGTGACCCTGCTTGACCGCACGCTTCAGGCGGGTGAAGCCGTCTGGGCCTTCGGCTGGCCCGCGGGGCAGTTTCAGACCGTCGGCGAGGGCGTCTACCTCGGCGATTGGCGCGGCGCAGCGCGTATCACGCCGCTGGTCGAGGCCGGTCAATCCGGAGGCGCCCTGATCGCCTGTCACGCTGGCCGGGCGCTGCTTGCGGGCCTGGTGACCGGCTTCGGTGCGCGTGACTTCGAGGGCACCCTGCAGCGTGAACCGAACATGTCGCTGGCGGTCCCAGCCAGCGTGATGCTCGAGTTTTTCGAACAGTCGCACGCTGTGTCGGTAGCCCGCGAATCTGACGGCTGAGGGCCGGCGCCGCGCGCGTAACGCCGTGACCGACGGCGCTCTGCCGTCCTGCACCGGTGGTGCTGGCGATGGCCGGGTCTGTGGTCTCGGTCGTCTTTTGGCCGTGTGGGTGTTGGTACACTCACACCAGATGGGCTGAGGAGTCTCGCTATGTTCCCCTTTTCCAAGCAACGCATGATCTCGGCGACGTCAGCGCTGCCCGACCGGCCCACGCCCATCCGAATCGACCGGCTGCACGTGGTGCTCGGCACGGATCTCAACGACCCCTTTCCCTCGGACTGCGACGTCATCGATGTGGGTATGGGGTGTTTCTGGGGGGCGGAGCGGCGCTTCTGGCAACAGCCCGGTGTGCATGTGACCGCCGTCGGCTACGCAGGCGGATTCACGGCCAACCCGTCCTACCGGGACGTGTGTTCTGGTTCGACGGGCCACACCGAGGTGGTGCGCGTGGTGTTCGACCCGGCACAACTGCCGCTCACGTCACTGTTGAAAGTCTTTTGGGAAGCACACGATCCGACCCAGGGCATGCGACAGGGCAACGACGTCGGCACCCAGTACCGTTCGGCCATCTACTGCCAGGACAACGCGCAATGGGAAACGGTGCGTGCCTCCTGTGCGGCGTACGAGGCGGCGCTGCGCGGCAGTGGTATCCACGCTGCGATCACCACCGAGATCGGCCTGGCCGGTCCCTTCTACTACGCCGAGGACGAACACCAGCAGTACCTGGCGAAGAACCCCGGGGGCTACTGCGGCTTGCGTGGCACCGGTGTGAGCTGTGCGATCCCGGCGCCTGTGGAGTCGGGTGCATGAGCAGCCGGGTCAAGAGTGCCTGGCGCGTACCGCGGCAGGACGATTGGCGCCTGGCCGATCAGCCGACGCGCATCGCAGACGAGACGCTGGACCGCAAGGCGCTGAAGAAGAAGCTCAAGGGCGAGGTCAAACGTATCAGTGCGCTGCAGGAGAAGCTCTACGCGCACGATCATTTCGCGTTGTTGTGCGTGTTTCAGGCGATGGACGCGGCCGGCAAGGACAGCACCATCCGTGCGGTGTTCACCGGTGTCAATCCGGCGGGTTTCCAGGTCTCGAGTTTCAAGAAACCCAGCGACAACGAGCTCGAACACGATTTTCTCTGGCGCACTGCGCGCGCGCTGCCGCAGCGCGGTCGCATCGGTGTCTTCAATCGCAGCTACTACGAAGAGGTGCTCGTGGTCAGGGTGCACCCCGCTATCCTGTCCTCGCAACGGCTGCCGGCGGACAGCCTGGGCGATGACATCTGGCGCCGTCGTCTGCGTGCCATCGCAGACCACGAGCGGCATCTGGTCGAGAACGGCACACAGGTCATCAAGTTCTTTCTCAATGTCTCGCGTGAAGAGCAGGCCGCACGCTTTCTCTCGCGCCTCGAGGAGCCGGAAAAAAACTGGAAGTTCAGCGCCAACGACCTCAACGAGCGGCAGCACTGGGAGCGCTACATGTCGGCCTACGAGGCTGCGATGCAGCGCACGTCAACGCGGCGCGCGCCGTGGTATTCGATTCCCGCAGACGACAAGCCACGCATGCGCTACGAGGTGGCCAAGGTCATCCGCAAGCACCTCGAGGCCCTGCCGCTCGAGTGGCCGAAAGTCAGTGGCGCCAAGCGCCAGACGTTCCAGTCCTACGCAGATCAGCTGCGCTCCGGCGAGCTCTGACACCCTGCGGCTGATCGTCGCGAGTCCAGAACCAGGGGCCTGTTGGCGACAGCACGAGCGGGCGCAGCGCCCGGCGTAGAGGCGCTTCGAACAGCAGCGCGATGCCGGCGCACACCACCAGCAACGCCGCGAGCAACAGCACACCGAGGAGCGTGTCGTCGACCGAGGAACCCCAGCGGCTGAACACGGCGTAGCCGACGTTCTGGTGCAGCAGGTACAGCGGGTAGCTGAGGGCGCCGGCGAGGCCCGCGAGCGGCACAGCCACGTGACGACCGGATTGCACCACGGCGACAAAACCGACGAACGCGAGACCGGTCAGCACCCCGGACGCGGTTGTCGACACGGTGGCGTCGAGCAGCGAACTCATGTGTGCGGCAGCCGCCGTTGCCTGCCACAGGCACAGCATCAATGCCCAGCACCAGAGCGCCGCTGACACGCGGCGGTGGATTCGCGTCTGCCAACAGTAGAGTGTGCAGCCCGCGACGAAGTAGGGAGACCAGTCGGGCTGGGTCAGCAGGTAGATGGCGCGGGGCACGCCGAGGCTGTGGTGCACCGTCGCAGCGGCGAGCAGTGCGACCGCGAGGACGGGCAACCAGTCCAGCCGGCCGACCAGCAGCAAGCCGAACACCCAGGCGTAGAACATCAGCTCGACCGTCAGCGTCCAGTAGACGCCGTCGACGTGGGGTGTCGCCAGGTAGCCTTGCACCATGGTCAGGTTGATCGCCAGGGTTTGCAGGGACGGCGGGTCGATCGCCGGCACCGCGTGGGCCGCGATCGCCGCGATGGGCACAGCAAGCCAGTAGGCCGGGTAGAGACGCAGCGCCCGCAGTCCGGCGAATTGCAAGGCGGTGCAGCGTTGGGCCGACTGCAGGATCACGTAGCCGCTGATCAGGAAGAAGAACGGGACACCGAGGTAGCCGTAGCGGAACAGCGGTTCCAGCCCCGGGAACGCACTGCCGCCGGTCAGCCCGTTTGCGGGACCGTAGGCAGTGTAGTGGTAGCCCACGACGGCCAGCGCCGCGAGCAGCCGTGCCACGTCGAGCAAGGGGTTTCGGCCCGGTTGAACCGGGTGGGGCAGAGGCATGTTCCGGGGTGCCTGTGAGCGGGTTCCCCCTCAGCAGTCCACGGTTCATGCCACGGCGCGGGTCAGGCGTTTGAGTACCTCAGAGTGCCGCGCGCAGGGCTGCGCGCACGCGCGCCGTCTCGGGCCTCACACCGCGCCAGCGTTCGAAGCTCTCGGCCGCCTGCTCGACCAGCATGCCCAGGCCGTCGAACGCGGCGCGCGCGCCGTTCGTGCGACTCCAGGCCTGAAACGGCGTGGCCGCGTGGGCGTAGACCATGTCGTAGCTCACAGCGCCTCGCACGCACTGCGGTGCGAGCGCGGGCACGTCACCGGACAGCCCTGAAGAAGTGCCGTTGATGACAACGTCAAAATCCTGCGTTGCAGGCGCGTCCAGTGGGCAGGCCGTGATCGGACCGAGGTCCGCGAAGGCGGCGGCAAGCTTTTCCGCCTTGTCGGCGGAGCGGTTGGCGATCACCACCTGCGCGGGTTGCTGGGCGAGTATCGGTTGCAGCACGCCGCGCACCGCACCACCCGCGCCGAGCACGAGAACACGCGCCGCGCGCAGTGCCACGCCGCAGTGCGTGCCGAGGTCGCGCACGAGGCCGATGCCGTCGGTGTTGTCTCCGAGCAACCCGCGCTCGGTTCGGATCAGTGTGTTGACCGCGCCGGCGCGGCCGGCCGCATCCGTCAGATCGTCGGCGAAGGTGGCGGCGTCGAGCTTGAAAGGCACCGTGACATTGCAGCCGCGGCCCCCGTCGGCGAAGAAGCGCGCTGCGGCGTCGGCAAAGCCGTCCAGTGGCGCCGTTTCGGCGGTGTAGACGAGGTCCTGGGCGGTGTCCTCGGCAAAGCGCTGATGAATGAACGGCGAGCGGCTGTGTGCGATCGGGTTGCCGAACACGGCGTAGTGGTCGGTCACGGGACACGGGCTCTGGTGGGCGGTGCAGCGCAGTGTAGCAGGCGTGGGTTCCCAGCCCGCTTCGTGCCACGCGGGCCACCGGTCGACGCCGCTGCCGCAACGCGCACGCTGCGCGGTACACTTCGCGCTCACCGAGCCCAGCTGGCCACACAGAGCGAGTGCAATCCCATGGCCCCCGTGTTTCCCGGTCGCTACCCGACTACTCGCATGCGCCGCATGCGCCGTGACACGTTCTCGCGCGATCTCATGCGCGAGAACACCCTCCTGGCCGAGGATCTGATCCTCCCGGTTTTCGTGCAGGAAGGCGCCGGGCGACGGGACACGATTGCCACCTTGCCCGGTGTCGAGCGTGTGTCCGTGGACCTGCTGCTGGAGCAGCTTCACACGCTGGTGCCACTGGGCCTGCGCGCGATCGCGCCGTTTCCCGTGGTCGGGCCCGAGGGCAAGAGCGATTGTGCGTCCACGGCTTGGGACCCTGAGGGGTTGTTGCAGCGGGCCGTCCGCGCCGTCAAGGCCGAACTGCCCGAGCTCGGTGTGATGACTGACGTCGCACTCGACCCCTACACCTCGCACGGTCAGGACGGTCTGCTCGGTGCCGATGGCGACATCGAGAACGACCCCACCGTGGCCGCGTTGGTCAAGCAGGGTCTCTCGCACGCGGCGGCGGGTGCCGACGTCCTCGCGCCCTCGGACATGATGGATGGCCGGGTCGGCGCGCTGCGAGCCGCACTCGAGGCCGAGGGCCATGTCAACGTGCGCATCCTGAGTTACGCGGCCAAGTACGCGAGCAGTTTCTACGGCCCGTTTCGCGACGCAGTGGGGTCGAGCGGGAACCTCGGGTGGGGCAACAAGCACACCTATCAGATGGACCCTGGCAACGGCGACGAAGCGCTCAGGGAAGTCGCGTTGGACCTCGACGAGGGGGCCGACATGGTCATGGTCAAGCCGGGCATGCCGTACCTTGACGTCGCGCGGCGTGTGAAAGACACCTTCGGGGTGCCGACCTTCGCCTACCAGGTCTCCGGGGAGTACGCCATGCTGGCATGCGCGGCCGAGGCCGGCGCGCTCGAACTCAGGCCGTGTGTGCTCGAGGCGCTGCTCGGGTTTAAACGCGCGGGTTGTGACGCCATATTGACGTATTTCACCCCCAGCGTGTTGCGCTGGTTGGCGGAGGATCGACCGTGAAAACAACGCTCTACCAAACCCAGTTGTGCGGCTTTTGCGGCATGGTCAGGCGCGCTGTTGCGCAGCTCGGCCTGAGCGATGTGGTGGCAGAACGCTACCTCGAGTCGGACGCTGATGGCGTCAGGGAGCTGTCCGAGGGCGGTGGCCTGGTTCAGGTGCCGTGTCTCAAGATCGAACGCGACAACGAGCCCGTTCAGTGGCTCTATGAATCGATGGATATCGTTGATTTCATAAAGGAAAACGCGGAAAAATTGCGCGTTTGAGTATGCCTGTGGGCGGAGATGACATCAGGCAGACCGGACACACCCCTGGTGCAGTCGGCCAAAAAACCTTGAACCATACGGTTCAGGTGGGAGGCGAAGGGACTGATTTAGGCTTTCCGCCGTGGCGGACGTGCTCACTGTCAGTCGCACACTGCTTCCCTGGGTAGTGAATTAAGGCTCAAGGGTATACCCAGCCGACCGTGATTCACCAGGGGGTGTCCTTGAGACCGATAGTAGCAGTTTGCTGGCCAACCACGCCGGCCGGCGCCTCAGGAGGCCGGGGTGGCTGGCGTGCTGTGATCGACGTCTTCGACCGGGTCGGTGCTCGCTTCAGCAACCCCCTCGGCGTCGGTGCTCAGTGCGGTCTCCACGGTGGACTCGATGCTGCCGAGGATGTCGACCACGGTGTCGATGTCAGGCCCGCCGTGCTGTGCCCTCAGCAGCTGGCTGGTCATGTTCATGGCAGCGACCAGCGCGAGCTTTTCGGGTGAGCTGGACGCGGCGCGCTTGCGCAGGTCTCGCAGGTGCGCGTCGAGGTGCTTGGCGGCGGCGTGCAGGTTGTCGACTTCCTCGGGGGGGCAGGCGAGCTTGATGTCGCGTTCGAGCAGCTTGACAGTGACAGCCGTGTTGTCGCTCACGAGTTTGACTCCAGTGAGCGCAGGCGCGAGATCATCGCATCGACGCGGACCTTGGCGAGCTCGTTCTTCTCTTTCAGCTTCGCGCGTTCATCGAGCAGGCCTTCGCGCTGCGTCAGTAACGAGCGGTTTTCTCGCCGCAGGCGTTCGAGTTCACGGGCCATGTCGTCGACGCGAGACGCCAGGCGCGAGAGCCGCGTGTTGAGAGGATGAGAGGGGTCCATAAGCAGAGCGTCGCCGTACCGATCACGATTTGCCAAATCGGGCACAATCCTACCAGATGACACAAAGCGGTAAACGGCAATTCGGGTCGAGTAGAATGCACGCATGAACACAGCCGCCGATTACGCAGAATTGATTCAGGCCGCCGACGAGCTCGAGTGCAACGTCAGCGTGGCGGAGAGCCACGGTGTGTTGGTCGGTCTCGCGTGTGGTGAGGCCGCGCCCGGGTTCGAGCGCTGGTTCGACGAGCTCTTTGTCGTGCCGGAGGACGACGACGCGCTCGGCCAACGGCTCAAAGGCAGCTTGCGCGCCTTGTACGACCGCACGCTCTCGTCGCTCGCCGGTGACGAACTTGACTTCAGCCCCTTGCTGCCGGACGACAGCAGCAGCCTCATCGAACGGGCAGATGCGCTGGCGGACTGGTGCCGGGGCTACGCCTACGCCCTCTCGCTCAGTGCGCTGCAACCCGATCGGGTCCTGAGCGAGGAGGCGCGCGAGCTGCTCAACGACGTCGGCGCCATCGCGGCCGCCGGCCACGGTGCCGACGACGACGATGCCGAGGCCGAGGATGCCCTGATCGAACTCGAAGAGTACGTGCGTGTCGGTGTCATGCTCGTGTTCGAGGAAATGCAACCGGTGCTCGCCGCCAGTCGGAACAGCGTCCACTGACGCCTGCACCGGCTGCGTGGCTTCACCCCCACAGACCCCGTCGAAATGCTTCAACCATGGCTTCAACGCAAACCCTACTGAACGAACGCGCGCGCCGTCGGCGCCACCTGTTGCGCGCTGTGGGCACCGGCGGCATCGCCATTCTGCCCGCGGCCGCCGAGCAGGTGCGCAGCCGTGACACGCACCACAGCTACCGACAGAACAGCGACTTTTTCTACTTCACCGGTTTCGAGGAGCCGCACGCGGTGGCGGTGTTCATTCCCGGCCGCAAACAGGGTGAGTACCTGATCTTCTGCCGCGACCGCGACCCGCAGCGCGAGCAATGGGATGGCAAGCGCGTCGGCGTGATGCTCGCGCCGCAGGTGCTCGAGTGCGACGACGCTTTTCCGATCGACGATATCGACGAGATCCTCCCGGGCCTGATCGAGGGCTGCGATCAGGTCTACCACACCTTCGGGCTGGACAGTGAGTTCGACGCGCAACTGATGAGCTGGATCAACCAGGTCCACGCCAAGACCCGGGGTTGGCAAAACACGCCAACGGAGTTCGTCGCACTCGACCCACTCATGCACGAGATGCGCACAGGCAAATCGCGCACCGAGATTGCCCAGATGCGTCGGGCAGGGCAGCTGTCGGCGGGCGCGCACGTGCGTGCGATGCAGTGTTGCGAACCCGGCATGATGGAGTACGCGCTCGAGGCCGAACTCGGCTACCACTACCGCCGTGCGGGTGGGACCCACGCCTTCGAGCCAATCGTGGCCGGTGGTGAGAACGCCTGCACCCTCCACTATGTCAGCAACCACCAGCCGCTGGAAGACGGCGACCTGGTGTTGATCGATTCCGGGGCGGAGCTGGACGGATACGCCGGCGACATCAGCCGCACCTTTCCCGTCAACGGCCGCTTCACCGACCCGCAACGCGAGGTGTACGAAGTGGTGCTCTCGGCCTACCGTGCCGCCATGGACGCGGTGCAGCCGGGCAACGCCTTCTGTGACCCACACGATGCCGCCGTCACGGAGCTGACCCGCGGCCTCGTCAAGCTCGGTATCCTCAAGGGCCGCGCGAACAGCCTCATCCGGGCCGGCGAACACACACGGTACTTCCCGCACCGCACGAGCCACTGGCTGGGCCTCGATGTGCACGACGTGGGCGAGTACAAGACGGACAAGGCCTGGCGCGAGCTCGATGTGGGCAACGTGCTCACGATTGAACCGGGCCTGTACATTCCCTCCGGCCCGGGTGTGCCGAAGGCGTACCGCGGAATCGGCATTCGCGTGGAAGACGATGTTGCGGTGGCGCGCGACGGCGCGGATGTCATCTCGGCAGGGGCGCCGCTCACGGTCGAGGACATCGAGCGCACCATGGCGACGTCCGTTGGCGAGTGAGCCTTTCGACGTCGCCGTGGTCGGCGGCGGGCTGGTTGGTGCCAGTCTGGTACACGCGCTGTCCGCGACCGCACTGCGGATGGTGTGGATCGACCGTCGTGCCCTGTCGAGCAGTGTCGAGGACCCCCGCAGCACGGCACTGGCACTGGCCTCGCAGCGGTTGCTCGACGCCCTGGGTCTCTGGGACGAGATCGCCGACGACACCTGCGCCATCCGCTCCGTGCACGTGTCTCAGCAGCACCACTTTGGCTCCGTCCTGCTGACCGCTGAGGACATGGCGGTGCCGGCGCTGGGCTACGTCGCGCCCAACCGAGCCCTGGCGGCGGCATTTGGCGACCGGATCGCCGGGGCCGATCGGGTGACCGTCATGAGCCCGGACACCGTTCGTGCCTTCACTCAATCCGAAGACGGTACCCGGCTCGAACTCGACAGCGGCGAAACCGTGTACAGCCGTCTCGTGGTGGCGGCCGACGGGGCGCAGTCCGCGCTGCGGGAGGCTGCCGGCATCGGTCTCAAGCGCGATATCCGTTTCGATCAACACGCCGTGGTGACCGAGGTGACCGGCCGGGGTTGGCCCGCCGGCCGCGCCTGGGAGCGTTTCTGCAATTTCGGTCCCCTGGCGTTGTTGCCGCTCGACGCAGACACGCTGTCAGTCGTCTACACCGTGCCGGATACCCAGCTCGACGGCGTGCTCTCGGCGAGCGACGACGCGTTTCTCGCCGATATCCAGGCGCGTGCCGGCTTCGTCGGCCGCTTCGAGGCGGTGTCGCAGCGCGCGCATTTCCCACTGGTCTCGGTCGAGGCCGAAGCGAGCTGGCGGCAGCGCCTGGTGTTGCTTGGCAACGCCGTGCGTACCCTGCACCCGGTCGCCGGGCAGGGCTTCAACCTGGCGCTGCGCGACGCCCTGACCCTCGCGGAGCTGCTCGGCGAATTCGCGCCGGGCCAGGACCCGGCAGCAGAGCACATCGCCCGGCGTTACCAGGGGCTGCGCCGGGTGGACCAAGTGGCCACGCGCGCGGGTACCGAGGCCTTTGCCCGGCTGTTTCGGGGTGACTCGACGCTGCTTGGGCACCTGCGGGGTGCGGGCCTGGTGCTCACCGACCGGGCCGCGCCACTGCGACGTCGGCTGGCCAGGCAGTTCATGGGACTTGCCGGGCGGCTGCCGCGGGTGCCGGATCCGGTCTGAATCGACTGCCTTGGGCGCCAACGGATTGGCTCGGTTGATTTATCATAGAGGGTTGTCGCAACGAACACTGGCCCTCTCCGATGCAAGCCGAAATCAACGTCCGCGCGGTCGAGCGCGACGCGCAGGCCTACTGGCACACCCACGCGTCCTTCGCCGTCAGCGAGGACTCGAACAAGCCGAAGTACTATTGCCTGAGCATGTTGCCCTATCCCAGCGGCAAGCTGCACATGGGCCACGTCCGCAACTACACCATCGGCGACGTCATCAGCCGGTACCGTCGGATGAACGGCTACAACGTGCTCCAGCCGATGGGCTGGGACGCGTTCGGCATGCCGGCAGAGAACGCCGCCATCGAGCGGGGCCGACAGCCCGCCGAGTGGACCTACGCCAACATCGACTACATGAAGCAGCAGATGCAGGCACTCGGTTTCGGTTTCGACTGGGCGCGCGAGGTCACCACCTGCAAACCCGACTACTACCGCTGGGAGCAATGGTTCTTCACCGAGCTGCTCAAGCGGGGAGACGCCTACCGCAAGAACGGTGAGGTGAATTGGTGCGAGACCGACCAGACCGTGCTTGCCAACGAGCAGGTCGAGGACGGCTGCTGCTGGCGCTGTGGCAACCCGGTCGAGCGCCGCGAGATTGCCCAGTGGTACCTGCGCATCACCGATTACGCACAGGAACTGCTCGACGGACTCGACACGATCGATTGGCCCGACATGGTCAAGACGATGCAGCGCAACTGGATCGGCCGTTCCGAAGGCGTCGAGTTCGATTGGTCCCTGCCGGCGCAGGACGCTACCGTGCGCGTCTACACGACCCGCCCCGACACCATCATGGGTGTCACCTTCATGGCGGTGGCCGCCGAGCACCCGGTTGCCCAGGCGGTCGCCGAGCAGAACCCGGCCGTGGCCGCGTTCATTGCCGAGTGCAAGCGCACCGGCACATCAGAGGCGGTGATCGAAAAACTGGAAAAGAAAGGCATGGCACTGGGAGTCGATGTGACACACCCGGTGTCCGGCCAACCGGTGCCGGTCTGGGTCGGCAACTACGTGTTGATGAGCTACGGTGGCGGTGCCGTGATGGGGGTGCCCGGGCACGACCAGCGCGACCACGACTTTGCCCGCACGTACGGCATCCCGATCGTGCAGGTGGTCGATGCGGCCGACGGCTCGGTGAACGTGGAAGACGAGGCCTTTATCACCAAGGGTGACACGGTGCTGGTCAACTCCGGCGCGTTCGACGGACTGGACCACGACGCCGCCCTCGCGGCGACCGCGGACTACCTTGTGGAACACGCCAACGGCGAGCGCAAGGTCAACTACCGCATGCGCGATTGGCTGGTGTCACGCCAGCGCTATTGGGGCACGCCGATCCCGGTCGTGTACGACGCGGCGGGCGAAGCCTACCCGGTGCCGGCGGAAGACTTGCCGGTGGTCTTGCCCGAAGACGTGCACTTCGAGGGTGTGACCTCGCCGCTGCAGAAGGACGAGGCCTTTCTCGGTGCCACGCTGCCCGACGGCACGCCGGGCCGCCGCGAAACCGACACCTTCGACACCTTCTTTCAGTCGAGCTGGTACTACGCCCGCTATTGTTGTCCCGGTGCCAACGGGATGCTCGACGAGCGCGCGAACCACTGGCTTTCGATCGACCAGTACATCGGTGGTATCGAGCACGCGGTGATGCACCTGCTGTACTTCCGCTACTTCCACAAACTCATGCGAGACATGGGTCTGGTTGATTCCGACGAACCGGCCTTGCGCTACCTGCCACAGGGTATGGTGGTGTCCGAAACCTTCTACCGCGAGGACACGGCTGGCAAGAAGACCTACTTCGCGCCGAACGAAGTGGCGTTGTCACGCGACAGCCGTGGTGCCATCGTCGGCGCGACCTTGCTCGAAGACGGTGACGCGGTCACCGTGGGCAAGATCCAGAAGATGTCGAAGTCGAAGAACAATGGCGTTGACCCGCAGGAGATGATCGACCGCTATGGCGCCGACACCGTACGGCTCTTCACCATGTTTGCCTCGCCCCCGGACCAATCGCTCGAATGGAAAGAAGCGGGCGTGGAGGGCATGCACCGGTTCATCAAGCGGCTCTGGCGGGCGGTGCACAACCATGTGACAGAGGGCGGGGAGCAGCCGGTGGCTGCGCTCGACGTCAACCTGTGTTCGGACGACGACAGGGCTTTGCGCGCAAAGACGCACAGCACCATCAAGAAAGTGTCCGACGACATCGGCCGACGCTACACCTTCAACACCGCGATTGCCGCCGTCATGGAGCTGGTCAACGAGATCGGGCGCTTCAAGGGCGAGGGCGCCCAGGCCCACGCGGTCGTGCGCGAGGCTCTGCAAACGGCCGTCGCACTGCTGTCGCCGATCACACCGCACACCGCTCACGCGCTGTGGCCGGCCATCGGCGGCGAGGGCGCAGCGGTGGACATCGCGTGGCCCGAAGCCGACGAATCGGCGCTCGTGGCCGACACGGTCAGCATGGTTGTGCAGGTCAACGGCAAGGTGCGTGGGCAGATCGAAGTGCCCACTGACACCGACAACGACACCATCGAGCAGACCGCCAAGGCCGAGGAGGGGGTGCAACGCCACCTCGAGGGCAAGACGGTGCGCAAGGTCATTGTCGTGAAGGGTCGGCTGGTCAATATCGTCGTCGGCTAGACCTGGCCACGCGCAGAGCGGCCACAGGCCAGGTGCGTTCGGCGGGCTGCCTTGACACCCTGCGGGTTCGCTGTTACGTTAGCTTACTAACGATAAAGCTGTGCGGATTGTCGTGATGAGAGTGGACTTCCGAAAACCTGGGGCAGTGACGAGATCAGCGAACGCGACGGGGACAGGGCGGCCTCAGCTCCGATGCGCAAGGCCGTGGCGGTGATCGACAGCGTCCGGCCGCGGCTCCGGGTCGGTGGCCTCGACGCCGCTTGGGTGAAGGGCGAGCACGGACTGCGTTGGTGCTCGGCGCGGTGACAGGGCGCGGTGCGCCGTGTGCACCGCTGAATCCACCCGGGTCCAGCAGAATGCGGACACGACAGAGCAAAGGTTGAGTGCGTCATGACGGAACATACGGCGTTGATCATTGTGGATATGCAAAACGATTTCTGTCCGGGCGGCGCATTGGCCGTGGCCGGTGGCGACGAGATCGTCGACGAGATCAACAGTCTGCAGGCGGACTATGCAACCGTGGTAGCGACCCAGGACTGGCATCCGGCAGGCCACGGCTCCTTTGCCAGCAGCCACGGTGCCGACCCGTTCTCGACGACCACGCTTTTTTACGGCGAACAGGTGCTCTGGCCTGACCACTGCGTGATCGGAACGGAGGGCGCGGCGTTTCACGCCGGACTCGACCTCGACCGTGTCGGGGCCATCATCCGCAAGGGCAGCAACCCTGCGATCGACAGCTATTCAGCCTTCTTCGAAAACGACAAACGCACGCCGACCGGTCTGCACGGCTTCTTGCAGGAGCGTTCGGTGTCGTCGTTGGTGATGGTGGGCCTCGCGACGGATTTCTGTGTCGCCTACTCGGCGCTCGATGCGGCTCGGTTGGGCTACGCGGTCACTGTGCGAACCAGCGCTTGCCGTGCCATCGACATGAACGGCGAAACGCTGGCCAGTGCCACCGTGCAGATGCATCAAGCAGGTGTTTCGGTCATCTGACTGTCGTGTCCCGATCGCAAGATCCGACCGGCGTTCAGTCAGCGGGCAGCGCAGCCAGATACGGTCTGACACGCCACCGTCTCTGTACCGGGGGAGGCGGATCACCAGCCGGTCAACAGCAGACGGCAACGGGTTCAGGAGATCTTCTTCAGCAGCGCGAGTAAGGTGGCCCGCTCACTGTTGTCGAGCGGCTCGAGCGTTTGGCGGGTGATTTCCTTGCCGCGCCGTTTGAGTCGATTGACCAGCACCGCGCCCTCGTCCGTGAGTTGAATCTTCCGGCGGCGCACGTCGGTCTCGTCGACGACACTCGAGATCAGGTTCTTTTTGCGCAAGCGGTCTACCACACCTTTGGTCGTGGCGACGTCCATACCCACCAGGCGCCCCAAGTGGTTCTGCGAGCTGGCACCGACTTCACTCAAACGGATCAGCGTCGAGAATTGAGTGGGCGTCAGTTCATCCTCGATTATCTCCTGGAAAATCGCGGTGTGCCGCTGACCCGCCAGTCGGAGTGCAAAGCCGATTTGCTCGTCGAGTAGGTAGCTTCCGCTCATGGTGCGCGCGCCGAAGATCCGAGGGCGACAGTATACGGTCGCAGCCGGACTCGCAGGGTGTGCGGTGGGCATTATTGACAAACCGAAAACCTGTTCGACGCTGCGACTCAGACGCCGAGATAGGTGTCGAGCAGGGAGCGGTCGTTCTGCAAGACTGAAGCGTCGACGGTGTCACGGCTGTAGCCGTTCTCGATGAACACGACGCGGTCGGCAGTGGTCAGGACCGCGTCGAAGCGCTGCTCCACCATCAGGATGCCGACGCCTTCACCGGCAAGCTGTTTCACCACGTCGCGGATCAGCGCCACCATCGACGGTTGCAGGCCCTCGGTGGGCTCGTCAAGCAACAGGTAGCGAGGCTGGGTGCACAGAGCCCGGCCGATCGCAGCCATCTGCTGCTCGCCGCCCGACAGCGTGTTGGCCAGCTGATCGAGACGTTCGCTCAGCTGCGGGAACAGCTCGAGCACCCAATCGAGTGTGTCGGCATCCCGCTTGCGCGCCATCAGGCCGATCTCGAGGTTCTCGCGCACCGTGAGTTCCGGGAAGAGACGCCGTCCCTGCGGTGTGTAGGCGACTCGGTGTTGTACCACCTGATCGGCCGAGAGCGTGTCCATGCGCGTGCCATCGACCGAGATCGCACCGTCGACCAGCGGCAGCAGACCCATGATGGCTTTCATCGTCGACGTCTTACCAGCACCGTTGCGGCCGAGCACACAGACGACTTCGCCGGCGTCCAGCGCCACCGACACGTCGTGCAACACCCGGACGCGACCGTAGGCCGCGGCGATACCGTCGAGCGTCAACACCTCAGCCTCCGAGGTACGCTGCCTGTACAGCGTCGTTGGATTGAATGCTCGCCGGATCACCGCTGGCGATCACGGCGCCGAATTGCAACACCGTGATCGTGTCTGCGCAGGCCATGACAACGTCCATATTGTGCTCGATCAGCAGCAGCGTGGTGTCGCCGCGGAGCTGCTTCAGCAAGTCGACAAACCACGCCACTTCGGCGTCGCCGAGGCCCTGCGTCGGCTCGTCGAGAATCAGCAGTGCCGGTTCCTGCACGATGCCGAGTGCGATCTCGAGCAGGCGCTGGTGCCCGTAGGCGAGGTCGCCGGCGAGCTGGTCGCGTCGCTCGAGCAACCCGACCGTGTCCAGCGCCTTGAACACGGCGGCCTCGACGGCCCGGTCGTCGGGCTGG
Source organism: Pseudomonadota bacterium (assembly GCA_039196715.1). NCBI lineage: Bacteria > Pseudomonadati > Pseudomonadota > Pseudomonadota bacterium. Next base: position 16,764 of record JBCCUP010000039.1, on the reverse strand, counting down.
TGCACCAGGGCGGCGATCTCGACGTTGGCGGCGAGCGTCATGTTAGGGAACACCGAGGTGATCTGAAAGGTGTAGGCTAAGCCGCGCTGGACGCGTTGGTGCGCGGGCAGGTGGGTGATGTCGTCGCCCTGCAGGTGCACGGTACCGCTGTCGGGCGCGATGCGCCCGCTCAACTGATTGACCAGCGTGGATTTGCCTGCGCCGTTCGGGCCAATCAGCGCGTGGATCGTGCCGGGCTCGACCGACAGGTCGACGTTGTCGGTGGCCCTGAGGCCGCCAAAGGCTTTGTTCAATCCCCGGGCTTCAAGCAATGCCATCGTCAGGGTCTCACTGAATCCACGGGGCGACGCGCCGACGCAACGTGCCGACGATACCCTCGGGCACGAACAGGGTGAGCAGCACGAGCGTCACGCCGGCGATCAGCATGTAGGCCGATGTCAGCCCGCTGCTGATGTCGATCAGGTAGAACATCAGCGTGGTGCCGACCAGTGGCCCGAGCAGGGTGCCGGCGCCGCCGAGCAACACCCACAACAGTGGAAAGATCGAGTATTGCACCGACGCGAAGGTGGCGCCGGCGTAGCCGAACAGGAGGGCGTAGGCCGCACCTGCAAGCGCCGAGAGCGTGCCGGAGATGCACACCGCGTGGAGTTTGGCGCGGAACACGTCGTAACCCAACATGCGGGTCCGCTCCTCGTTTTCGCGGATCGCAATCAGCACCTTGCCGAGTCGGCTGCGAACACACCATTGGCAGAGCAGCACACACACACTCAGCAGCAGCCAGGCGCACACCACGCGGGTGCCGTCGTTCGACAAGTCGACGCCGAACAACTGCCGGCGTTCGCGCGCGATCACGAAGCCCTCGTCGCCGCGCGTGTACTCGCCAAACAGCAGGACGGTGAGGAAAAACGCCTGCGAGAACATCAGCGTCACGATCATGAACGAGACACCTGTGGTGCGCAGGGCCAACAGGCCAACCGCCAGCGACAAGCCGAGTCCGCAGAGCAGGCCAAGCACCAGCCCGCCGCCGGCGGACGCGCCCCAGACCTGCACGCCAAGCCCCAGACCGTACAGGCCGGCGGCAAAGAACATCGCGTGTCCGAGGCTCAACAGGCCGGTGTAGCCGAAGGTGATGTTGTAGGCGCACGCGAAGCAGGCGAGCACCATGATGCGGGCGAAGTTGCCCTGGTGGTATTCGGGCAGGAGCATGACCAGCGCGAACAGTGCGAGCAACGTGCCCACGGTGAACACGACTGAGCGGCGCGAGTTCATCGGCTCGCCCTCGCGAACAACCCGTGCGGGCGCCAGATCAGCACCATGGCGACCAACAACGTGGCCAGGATCTTGGCCAGCGTGGGGGAGAAAAACACCGCGATCATGCCATTGCCCAGGCCGATGATGGCCGCGGCGAGCAGGGTGCCCGAGAGGCTCCCGAGCCCACCGAGAATCACGACGATGAACGACAGCAGCAAGGGGTCGCCGCCCATCAGGTAGTGGGCTTGCTGGATCGGCACGATCAAGACCGCACCGAGCGCGGCGAGTGCACCGCCACTGGCAAACACCAGGGCATACACGCGTTCGATGCGGATGCCGAACGCCTGGGCGATGTCCTTGTCCTGCTGTGTCGCCCGCATGATCAAGCCAAGCTTGGTCCGTGTCAGCACGAGCCACACGCCGATCAGGAGCACAACCGCGGTCGCGATCACTGCCAGTTTGTAGCTGGTGATGCTGAGCCCCCAGGGCCAGTAGATGCTCCAACCGGACTCGGTGTGTTCGAACCACGGGATCGCGAGTCGCGTGTTGAACGGCGGCTCGACCGGCCGCGCATCGGGGCCGAAGGTCATCAACGAGACCTGTTGAAAGATGTAGAGCAGGCCGACGGTGGCGACGATGGTGCGCTCGGGGTCGTACTGCACGCGGCTGATCACGATGCGATCGGAGGCGTAGGCCACGGCGCCGACGATCACCGGGCTGAACAGCAGCGCCAGCACGAAGCCGACGGCCGGCGACCAGCCGGTGAGCGTGTCGGCGATCCACCAGGCGAACACGGCGCCGAGCATGAAGAATTCGCCGTGCGCCACATTGACCACGCGCATGATGCCGAACACCAGTGCCAGCCCGATGGCGGTCAGCGCAAGCACGGCCGTCGACACGGCACTTTCGAGCAGCGCGAGAACCAGGTGCGGTCCAAGTTCCATCAGGGGCGTGTCCAGCTATCGTCGTCGCGCCATGAGCTCAAAACGGCGGATGGGACAGGTTGAAGGGCGGCTACAGCGCTTGGGTGTTGGCGCCGCCGGCTCGGCGACGCCAACCCTCGCTCGATGGACGTCAGAGCGGGTGCGAGGTGTAGTCGACTTCGTCTTCGTAGAAGCCGTCTTCCATGCCGGTGGTGTGCACGCGGTTGAGCCGACCGTTTTCAACCTTCGAGATGTACTGGTAGCCGAAAGCCTGGTGCGTCTTCCCGTTGAACACCTTCGGGCCTTGCGGGAACTGCATCGATTCCTCGAAGCCGCTCATCGCTTCGACTGCTTCGATCAATTTGGCGCGGTCCGCGGGGCCTTTGTAGTCGCAGGCCTCCATGCCACGCTTGATCACGAAGAGTGTTTCCCAGCAGCCGAACATGTGGGCGTAGGTTGACACGTCGCGGCCATCCGAGATCGAGGCGCCGTTGTCGTCGACGCCGACCGCTGCGCGGAAGGCCTTGTCGAAGTCGGTCTGGTCGCTCTGCGCGTAGCGCGGGTTGCCCTCCCAGAAGTAGCTGCCTTCGAGAAACTCAAGGCCCGGCGACTGGATGTCAACGGCTTCCAGGCTGTCGATGAAGCCGAACATCTGCGGCCCGCGGCCACCGAAGAACTCGCCCATCTCCTTGACGAAGGTCAACACTGCGGGGCCGACCATCACGTGGTAGATCACCTCGGTGTCGCGCGGGATGCGCGGGAAGTAGCGCGTGAAACTCGTCTCGGTCGGCGGGATTGCGATCTTCTCGATTACCGTGCCTCCCTGCGCCTCGATTGCGGCGGAGAAGTAATCGCGGTGGTCGTGGCCGAACGCGAAGTCGGGGTAGATCATCGTGACTTTCTTGCCGAGCGTGTCAGCAACGTAAGGGGCCATCGCCTGAACCTGGCTTTTCACGTCTGTGATGGCCGGTTGCAGGGTGTAGCGGTTCAGCATACCCGACGCCACGTGGTGGCCCTCGGACACGACGAAGTAGGGCAGCTTCAGCTCGCCCGCGCGCGGTGCCGAGCCGATGACGACGTGACTGAACAGGGTGCCGAAGCCCACGTCGCAGTTGCGCTGCTTGGCAAATTTCTCGACCACCTCAGCGCCGCGTTTGGGGTCGGTGCCGTCGTCCTCGGCGACCAGCTCGACCGGGCGGCCGTTGATGCCCCCCATCTCGTTGATCGCAGCCACGGCGGCCTCGCTGGTGCGACCGTACCAGCGCCCGTAGGCCGCGCCGATGCCGGTGCTGTGTTGCTGAAAGCCGATACGGATGGGTTCGGCGCTCTGGGCCTGGACGTAGTGTCCCAGCGACGCGCCGGTCGCCAAGGCCAGCGCCGACGTGCCGGCCGTGGTCAGAAAGCCGCGTCGCGAGATGTCGGCGGCAGTCGATTTGGATGTGCTCATGCTGTGTCTCTCGGCCCGCATTCCGGACCGCGTGTCTTCGGTTCTGACATGCGTGCGGCGGGGCGGCAGTTCAAGTAGACGGTACCACAGCAGCACTGGCACCGATCGCCTTCGCGGTGGTGCATCGAACGGCCTGTTAGCCGGCTGTGGACGCGTGTTCGCTGATCAAAAGCGGCCCGCCAACGCAAAAAGCCCCGCGTGTGCGGGGCTTTGAGCTGGTGTGTGTTGCAGGCTGGTAAGTTTGGCTACCGTGTGCCGTAGATCACCATGGTCTTGCCACGTGCGTGGATCATGTTCTGCTCTTCGAGGTCCTTGAGCACCCGGCCGACCATCTCGCGAGAGCACCCGACGATGCGGGCGATTTCCTGACGTGTGATGCGGATCTGCATGCCGTCGGGGTGGGTGATTGCGTCGGGCTGCTTGGCGAGGTCGAGCAGGGTGGCCGCGACACGGCCGGTGACGTCCAGAAACGCCAGGTCCTTGACCTTGCTCGATGTCTTGCGCAGGCGGGACGCGATCTGGCGGGTCAGTGCGAAGAGAATCTCGGGCTCTTGCTTCGCCAGTCGCTTGAACTGTTCGTAGTTGATTTCTGCGAACTCGCATTTGGAGCGCGCGACGACCCACGCCGAGCGGTTGGCTGCTTCCTCGAAGAGTCCCATCTCACCGAAAAAGTCGCCCTTGTTCAGGTAGGCCAGGATGATCTCCCGACCGTCGTCGTCTTCGACCACCACACTGACCGACCCGTCGACGATGTAGTACAGCGTCTCCGGCTGGTCACCGTGGTGGATGATGGTGGTTTTGTTCGCGTACTGCCGGCGGTGGCTGTGGCGAAGGAGTGTCTGCAGCCAGGCTTCCGGCTGGGCCAAGTTTCGCGGCGGAATCATTATCCTTGACGCTCCATTCATTCCTGTGCTCTCAAGTGGTGCTCGTGGCCGACGGTTGGGCAGAATCGCTAGAAGCCACGCTGCAGGGGGTGCATTTGCACGCCCGTTTCCGGGGTATCGGCCCGAACGGGTAGAATTTGAATCCTTATCGACAGTTCCTCTGAGCAAACACCATGCAAACCCGCGTCAAATGGCTGGAAAAAAAGTCTTTTGTGGCACACACCGGCAGTGGTCATACGGTTGCGATGGACGGTTCGCCGGACTCAGGTGGCCGGAACCTCGCGGGCCGGCCGATGGAGATGGTGCTGGTCGGGCTTGGCGGGTGTTCGGCCTTTGACGTGGTGGTGATGCTGGAGAAGTCCCGACAGTTGCCGTTGGCTTTCGAGGTGACCATGGAGGCGGTCAGGGCGGACGCGGTGCCGGCCGTGTTCGAGTCGATTCACCTGGTGTTCCGATTCGAGGGCGACGGGCTCAATGAGAAGGCGCTGAACCGGGCTGTCTCGTTGTCGATGGAGAAATACTGTTCGGTCACCAAGATGCTCGAACCGACGGTGGACATCACCTGGGCGCTGGAGCTCGAGACCGGCGCTGCCTGACGCGGCAGGGGCGTCTCCGATCGAATCCGGCGATGCGCCTTTTTTGCTTTGAAAACAAAAGTTTGGGCTGTTTTCTTACGGCTGGAAGGGGTGTCCGGGGAGGTCGGGTACCGTCGCTGGGGCCTGATTGCACGGCTCGGACTTGTGCACCACAGTAGCGTCCCTTACAATTGACGGTTTCTCTGCGCCACATTCAGGTCGAACGTGGCTGCCAAGGCCCACGTGGCCACTCTGGAGCAAGTGATGAAAACCTTCAGCGCCAAACCGGCCGAGGTGAAGCGACAGTGGTTCCTGGTCGACGCCGAGGGCAAAACCCTGGGGCGGCTCGCCAGCGAGATCGCGCGTCGACTGCGCGGCAAGCACAAGCCGGAATACACACCGCATGTTGACACCGGCGACTACATCGTCGTGATCAACGCGGAAAAGATCGCTGTGACCGGCAGCAAGGAGAGCGACAAGCTCTACCACCACCACACCGGCTACATCGGTGGGCTCAAGACAGTGAACCTGGCCAAGCAGCGCGCCGAGCACCCCGAGCGCATCCTGCAGACCGCCGTGAAAGGCATGCTGCCGAAAAACCCGCTGGGACGCGCCATGTTGAAGAAACTGCGCGTGTTTGCCGGCTCCAACCACTCGCACGTCGCGCAGCAGCCGACGCCGCTGGACATCTGAGATTCCGACTATGCCCGAACAGTACTACGGCACCGGCCGCCGCAAGACCTCCAGCGCCCGCGTGTTCATGCGTGCCGGCGGTGGTTCGATCACCGTCAACAGCAAGCCGCTGGAGGATTTCTTTGGCCGTGAGACCTCGCGCATGATCGTCCGTCAGCCGCTCGAAGCCCTTTCGGTGGCAGACAAGTTCGATTTCAGCATCACCGTCAATGGCGGTGGCAGCAGTGGCCAGGCGGGCGCCATTCGCCTCGGCATCGCACGCGCGCTGCTCTCCTACAACGAAGAATTGCGGGCAGACCTGCGTCGCCACGGCTTCCTGACGCGCGACGCGCGCAAGGTTGAGCGCAAGAAAGTCGGCCTTCGCAAGGCCCGTCGCGCCACGCAGTTCAGCAAGCGCTGATTGCACCCTGGCGTCGAAAGAAGCCCCGTCACGCGGGGCTTTTTTTGTGCCTGCTCCGGTACCATTCTGTCGCATTTGATTAAATACAAGTCGGGTTAAGTTGCTTTGTGTCCGGTGGTGCGCTTAAATACTGGGCTTCTGCTCTTTCCTGCCCAGCGGCTGTCACCCGATGCCCATCGCCTGCACTTCGACCGATATCGCACACGCGGCCCGTCCGCTGAGCGCCGCCGTCGCGTCGGGCTGCGGCGCATCGTCCTGTGCCCGTTCGTCAGGTTCATCTGCCTGATCCCATCCCCGACCTGAGGCGCGACGTGATCACCAGCCTTCGGGTTGGAGAACACCACTCACGCTTCACACTCTGTCGAGGATCCCATGACTGCCCCGCCCAAACCGCACCGCCGGCCTGCCAACCCGCATTTGTCCTCTGGCCCCTGTGCCAAGCGTCCCGGGTACAGCGTGAACGCGCTCGACCTTGCGGCGCTCGGCCGGTCGCACCGGGCCGAGCCGGGCAAGGGACAGCTCGCGGAGGTGTGTGCTCGCACCGCAGGCATCCTCGGCTTGCCCGAGGGCTACCGGGTCGGTGTCGTACCGGGGTCCGACACCGGCGCCTTCGAGATGGCGATGTGGACTCTGCTCGGACAGCGCCCCATCGACATCCTGGCCTGGGAATCCTTCGGCTCGGGCTGGGTCAGCGATGTCGTCAATCAACTCAAGCTGCCCGATGTGCGACGTCTGGAAGCCGACTACGGCGACCTGCCGGCCCTGTCCGAGGTGCGGCCTGATGCAGACACGGTGTTCACCTGGAACGGCACGACCTCCGGTGTGCGAGTGCCCAATGGCGACTGGATCGACGACCAGCGCAGCGGCCTGACGCTGTGCGACGCGACCTCGGCGGTGTTTGCCATGGACATCCCCTGGGCAAAGATCGACGTTGCCACCTTTTCCTGGCAAAAGGCGCTGGGCGGCGAGGGCGCGCACGGTGTGTTGATTCTCAGCCCCCGCGCAGTGGAACGACTCGAAACCTACACCCCGAGCTGGCCTGTGCCCAAGGTGTTTCGCCTGACCAAGGGCGGCAAGCTGATCGACGGGATCTTCCGCGGTGCAACGATCAACACACCGTCGATGTTGTGTGTGGCCGATTGCCTGGACGCGCTCACGTGGGTCGAGGACATCGGTGGTGTCGGGGAAACGCAATCCCGGACGCGACGCAATGCGGCCGTGCTCGAGGCTGCCGTGGCCGAACGGCCGTGGTTGAGCCACCTCGCGCGTGACCCGGCCACCCGCTCGACCACCAGTGTGTGCCTGGCGGTCGATGCCGACCCGACCGCCGTCAAATCCATGGTTCAGCTGCTCGCCGCCGAAGCGGCCGCGTTTGATGTGGGTGCCTACCGCGATGCACCGGCTGGACTCCGTATCTGGTGCGGCCCGACGGTGGAAACGGCCGACCTCGAGGCACTGGTCCCCTGGTTGGACTGGGCCTTTTACACCGCCACCGCCACCGCCACTGCCCCTGCCACTTCTGATGCTTGAGAAAAACCCGATGTTCACTGTCAAAACCTACAACGCCATTTCCGATGTCGGGCTCTCGCGCTTCAACACCGACCGCTACACCGTTGGACCGGAGGTCGACACACCCGAGGCGATCCTGCTTCGCAGCCAGAAGCTCCACGGCCTCGACGTGCCGGAGTCACTGCTGGCCGTGGCGCGCGCCGGCGCCGGCGTCAACAACATTCCGGTGGAGGATTACACTGCCAATGGCGTGGTGGTCTTCAACACGCCGGGCGCAAACGCCAACTCGGTCAAGGAGCTGGTGCTTGCCGGCATGTTGTTGGCGTCGCGCGGGATCGTGCCGGGCCTGGCATACAGCCAGAGTCTGGTAGACCTCGAGGATGGCGCCACCATGAATGCGTTGCTCGAGAAGCAGAAGAAGCAGTTTGCCGGCAGCGAGCTCCGCGGCAAGACGCTGGGTGTGATCGGCCTCGGCGCAATTGGCTCACTCGTGGCGGACACGGCGCTTGCGCTCGACATGGACGTGATCGGCTACGACCCAGCCATTTCCGTCGAAGCGGCCTGGCGCCTCCAGAGTCGTGTTCAGCGCGCGGAGAACATCAATGCCCTGATCGCGCGGTCCGATTACATCACGCTGCACGTGCCGGCGATCGAAGCAACCAAGCACATGATCAACGCCGACACGTTGGCGCAGGCCAAATCGGGTGCGGTGCTGCTGAACTTCGCCCGCGGTGGTGTGGTCGATGCGGCTGCGGTGGTGCGTGCGCTCGACAGCGGCGCGCTGCGCACCTACGTCTGCGATTTTCCGGAGCCAGGCCTGCTCGGGCGTGACGATGTGCTGGCGATGCCGCACATCGGCGCATCGACGCGCGAGGCCGAGGAGAACTGCGCGCGAATGGCCGTCGATCAGCTCATGGACTACCTCGAAAACGGCAACATCCGCAACAGCGTGAACTTTCCTGCGATCGCCATGCACCGGGAGAGTTGCTGCCGTTTGACCTTCGCCAACACCAACGTTGCGGGTGTCCTTGGGGACGTGCTGTCCGTACTCAAGCGCTTCGAGGTCAACGTGGCGGACATGATGAACAAGAGCCGAGGGGATGTCGCGTACAATATCCTGGACATCGACTCGGATCCGCCGAGCGACATGCTGGACGAGCTGCGCGCCTTGCCGCATGTGTTTGCCTTGCGCGTGATTTGCGATTGTTAGATCGGTGAACCGCTCGACCTGACACGCACGCTGTGTGTCGGGTCTGCACGGGCAACGCGTGTGGGTGTCTGGCCGGAGTACCCGGATCGGGCGTCGCCGCCGACGCACAACGGAAAAGCGAAACGTGGTCGCGCTGTCTGATCAATCTCGTGGTTTGGCCTGGATCGCTCTGGGCGGTCTGTTGTTCGTTGCCTTCATGGTGCTCGTCCGTCTCGTGTCGCTCTCGTTGCACCCGATTCAGGCGGCGTTCATTCGCTATGCTCTCGGCCTGGTGTTGATCCTGCCGCTGGTCTGGCGCCAAGGGGCCCGGTTGTTCCAGAGTCAGCGGGTGTCGGGGCATGCGGTGCGCGGCGTGTCGCACGGGGTCGGTGTGCTGCTGTGGTTCTTCGCCATCTCGCGCCTGCCGCTCGCCGACATCACGGCGTTGAGCTTCACGTCACCGCTTTACGTGCTGCTCGGCGCCTGGCTGTTTCTCGGCGAGCGCCTGACCGGTGTGCGGATCGCTTCGGTGCTGATCGGGCTGGTTGGTGTGATGTTGATCCTTCGACCGGGCTGGGTGCCGATCGGCGCTGCCACTGTCGCCATGCTGCTGGCGGCGCCGCTCTTTGCGGTGTCGAAACTGCTGACCAAATCGCTCGTGCGCCGCGACAGCAGCGAGACCGTGATTGCCTATCTCGCGGTGTTCTGTACGCTGACGATGGCACCGTTTGCGGTGTTTGTGTGGGAAACCCCGGCACCCTGGCAGCTCGCCGTCTTGTTTGGCACCGCCGTGTTTGCCACCTTGAGCCACTGGTGCGTTGCGCAGGGGTTGAAGACCGTTGACGTGACCGCTGCGCAGCCGGTTGAATTCCTGCAACTGGTCTGGAGCGCGTTGGCGGGCTTTGCGCTGTTCGCCGAGCAGCCGAGTGTGCTGGTTGCGCTCGGTGCGCTGTTGATCGTCGGCGGTGCGAGCTGGGTCACCCACCAGGAGGCAAACGCGTCCGCGCGGAACACAGCATGAACGAGTATGACCACGACGAAGACCGTGACAGCGATGACGCGTTCGACCCGACAGACCTCGGGCCCAGTCGCTCACAGCGCAAGCGGGACCACAAGGCCCTGCAGGCCACCGTACGTGACCTGGTGGCGTTGCCGCGCCCGCTGATCGACAGCCTGCCGGTGGCCGCACCGTTGCGCGAGGCGCTTGACGCAGCGAAACGCCTGGTCCCGAAGGCGCTCAATCGGGAGGTGCGACACCTCGCCCGTCAATTGGCTGACGTCGACCCGGACGCACTGCGGGCCGTGCTGGCCCGCCACCGTGCGCCGCATCGCGAGGGCGTGCAGGCCTTGCACCGTGCCGAGCGGCTACGCGATCGCCTGCTGGCCAACGACGCCGACGCCGTGGGCGAACTCTTTGCGCGCCACCCCGAGATCGATCGACAGCAGGTGAGGCAGTGGGTGCGAAGCGCAGCGCAGGAAGCCGCCGTCGACGCCCCGCCCAAGTCGGCGCGCAAGCTGTTTAAGCTGATCCACAGCCTCGAGCTGGCGCGATCCCACGGCGGAGATGACGCGTCATAACGCAACTCCGGTGAAGGGGTGTTCGAACGCGATTGAACCTGTGAGTTGGTACACTGTCGCAGTGTCTTTCCGTCCCCAACACCATGAACAGTCCCCTTCAGTTGCCCCCAAGCCACCCCGCTGTACCCTCGCCAAAGGTGGGGATACTGCTCGTGAACCTGGGCACACCTGACGCGACCGATTACTGGTCGATGCGACGCTATCTGTCGGAGTTTCTCAGCGACACGCGCGTCATTGAAACCTCGAAATGGCTCTGGCAGCCGATCCTGCAGGGCATCATCCTGACGATTCGGCCGAGCAAGAGTGGCGAGGCCTATAAGTCGATCTGGATCGAAGAAACGGACGAATCCCCGCTGCGCAAGTACACCCGCGACCAGGCGGCGGCGCTCGTTGAACGGGTGGACAACCCGAATGTGGTTGTCGACTGGGCGATGCGCTACGGCAACCCCTCGATTGCGTCGCGGCTCGAAGCGCTGCGGGAGCAGGGCTGTCAGCGGATCCTGGTGATGGCGCTCTACCCGCAGTACAGCGCCACCACCATGGCCACGGTGTACGACAAGACCTTCCTCGCGCTCAATGACATGCGCTGGCAGCCGTCGATACGCACCTTGCCCGCTTTCCACGACCACCCGATCTACATCGATCGCCTCGCCAGAAGCATCGAGAATGGCGTGGCGGCTGCCGACTTCGACCCGGAGGTGGTGTTGCTGTCGTACCACGGCATCCCGAAGAAATACTTCGACAAGGGTGACCCGTACCACTGCCACTGTTGCAAAACGACACGGCTGGTGCGTGAGCGCCTCGGCTGGAGCGAAGACCGTTTGCGCATGAGCTTCCAATCCCGCTTCGGGCCCGCCGAATGGTTGCAGCCCTACACCGACAAGACACTGGAATCCCTCGGCGAAAAAGGCATCAAACGGGTCATGGTGGCGGCCCCGGCCTTCATCTCCGACTGTGTCGAAACGCTCGAGGAGATCGCGCTCGAGGGGCGTGACACGTTCCTCGAAGCCGGTGGCGAGCACTTCGCGACCATCCCCTGCCTGAATGCGAGTGAGGAGTGTATCGACGTACTCGAAACCCTGGCCAGCAACGAGTTGTCAGGGTGGTGTAGTCTGAACTGATGCAACGCACGTCCGCGCGGCGCGTATCGGGGACCCATCCCATGACGAGCACCTGGATCACCCGCCTTCTCGATCTGCCACGGCGTGGCCTGCTTGCGCGATTCCGGCGCTGCGCAATGGCGGCTGGCGCTGCACTGTTCTGTCAGCTTGGCTTGGCCGCGCCCGCACTGGATTGGCATGGCGCGGTCGCCCGCGTGAACCTGGACGTTCAGCGCTACACGCTCAGCGAGTCGGATTTCGACATACCTGTGCTCAGCGTCGGTGTCGGTGTACCGGTGGGCGACGGCCTGCTGTTTGAACTCACCGCCGGCAGCGGCCTTGACGAGGACACGCTTGGCGACTTGCGGCTGGGCCTCGGGCACTACGCGTCGGCGTCTTTGCGCATGGTGGCGCCCCCCGGGCCGAGCGGCTACCGGTTGCTCTCGCGCGTCGGTGCGAGTTTCGCCGGGCTCGAGCAACGCGGCAACACCAACACCGACATCGATAGGTCTGGCTTGCATTTCAGTCTGGGGGTGCAGCGCGCCCTGTCGGCGCGTTGGGACTGGTCGATCGAGGCGGTCTACCTGCGGCTCGATGAAGACATCACCTCGGGTGCGCTGCGCGGCAGCCTCTCGTGGACGGTACGCCCGTGAGGCTCCGGTGTCGGCATGTGGCGCTGTGCACGGCTGTGCTGGTCGCGGGGTGCAACGACAGCGTTGGCCCGCTCCTCGATGCGGTCGAGCAGCGCGAGCAGGGGGTGGTCTCGATTGCATTCGAGTCGCACTCCGCCCGGCTCCCTGTGGGGGCAGCGCAGCGTTTGACGCTGCTCGCCACGGATTTCGAGGGCCAGCAGTCCGTGTTCACCGGTGACGTCACCTGGCAATCGAGCGAGGGCAGCGTCATCAGCGTGAACAGCGGGCTGCTCGACAGTCTGGCCGTCGGCACGAGCACCGTGACGGCGCGTGTCGGTGCCGCCGAGGCGAGCACAACGCTCGAGGCCTACGCCAGTCCGCTGGCCTCGTTTGCCTTCAACCCGGACCCGCTCTCGGTGGACGAGTGCCGAACCGGCAACGCCACGGCGACCGGCAGCTTCGCCGACGGTAGCAGCTTCCTGCTGTTGCCGCCGTTCCTGGTCAGCGCACCGAGCAACGTCGTCGTCACCAACGGCGACGACAGCCTCGGCGTGCACGCACAGGCGTCGGGCAGTTACGCCGTGCAGGTGTCGGACAGCGGCGTGCCAGCAACGCTGAACCTGGTTGCCGCCGACACCCTCGCGAGCCTCGCGCTCGACGCGACGAGTGTGTCGCTGGCAGTGGGCGCCACTCGGCAGTTTGTCGCCACGGCCACCTTTTCCGACAGCAGCACACTCGACGTCAGCAACCTCGGCACCTGGACGCTGGTCGATGAGACACCCACCACGGCGTTGACCCTGTCCACGACGACGAACGGTCTCGTCCAGGCCGATGCGACCGGCTCGGGCACGGTGCGGTTCGCGTGCGGCGGTCTGCAGGCAGATGCCTCGGTGGTGGTCGATCCGGGCGCTGTGCTGCAGCGGATCGAAATCGGCAGCGGCGCGGGCGACATCGACCTCGCCTCCGGTGCAACGCAAGCCCTGGTGCTCACGGCGCATTTCGCAGACGGCAGCAGCGTCATCGTCACCGAGCAGGCTGAGTGGACCGTGACATTGGGGGACACCAGTGCGTTGTCGGTCAACAACACCGCCGGCAGCAAGGGCACGGTGGCCGCCGCGAGCGGCATCACCACGCAGACGTCCGCGATTGTCGAGGCGAGCTACAGCGGCCTCAGCACACTGGTGCGGGTGTTCGTTGCGCGCACGAGCTGACGCCCCGGCCCTGCCGGCGCGAACCGGTGCTGTGTGTCGGTGCCCGGTCAAGCCGGCAATGTCGTGAGATAATAGAGAGTTACGTCTTGATCCGTGTGGCCGGAGGTCGCCATGCACACCGCCAAACCCCTGTTCTCCTACCGCAAACACTGGGCACACAAGTTCGGCAGCGCGCCGTTTCTGCCCATGAGTCGGGCGGAGATGGACGAACTGGGTTGGGATGCCTGCGACATCATCATCGTCACCGGGGACGCCTACTGCGATCACCCGAGTTTCGGCATGGCAGTGATCGGCCGCTTTCTCGAGGCCCAGGGCTTCCGCGTGGGCATCATTGCGCAGCCGGATTGGCAGTCCGTCGACGCGTTCATGGCGCTCGGCAAACCGGAGCTCTTTTTCGGCGTGACGGCCGGCAACATGGATTCGCTGGTCAACCACTACACGTCGGACCGCCGCCTCCGACACAACGACGCCTATACGCCCAACAACGCACACGGTAAACGCCCCGACCGCGCGGCGACTGTCTACAGCCACCGCTGCCGGGAGGCGTACAAAAGCGTGCCGATTGTCGTCGGTGGCATCGAGGGCAGCCTCCGCCGGATTGCGCACTACGACTACTGGAGCGATCGGGTGCGCCGTTCGGTGCTGCTCGACAGCAAGGCGGATATTCTGCTGTACGGCAACGCCGAGCGTGCACTGGGCGAGGTGGCACACCGTCTGGCCAGTGGCGAGGCGGTTGGTGAGCTGACGGACATCCGCGGCACTGCCTTCATCCGCACTGCCGTGCCGGCGGGGTTTCTGGAGGTGGACTCCACCTCTGTCGACACACCTGGCAAGGTGGATGCGCACCCCGACCCCTACGCGATGGAGGGTATGGAGGGGGCCTCGCGCACCTCACGCGCCGGCAGCGAGCCGGCCTGCGGCACCGTGACGCCGTCTGCCACGGGCGGCGATGCAACGAACGACGCACTGGACACACCCACGCGATCGACCGTGTTGCGGTTCGACCGCAACGCCCGTGTGCCGCGGGACCGACAGGTCATCCGACTGCCATCCTACGAACAGGTGCGGCGAGACGACGTGCTCTACGCACACGCCTCGCGCGTCATGCACCTCGAGACGAATCCGGGCAACGCGCGTGCGCTGGTGCAGCGACACGGCAACCGCGATGTCTGGCTGAACCCGCCACCGGTGCCGTTGAGCACGCCGGAAATGGACGCGATTTTTGATCTGCCCTACCAACGCGTGCCGCACCCGGTCTACGGTGACGCGAAGATCCCTGCATACAACATGATTCGTTTTTCGGTGAACATCATGCGCGGCTGTTTCGGTGGCTGCACCTTCTGCTCGATCACCGAGCACGAGGGGCGTGTGATTCAGAGTCGTTCGGAAGACTCGATCGTGCGGGAAGTCGAGGCGATGCAGGACGTGCCGGGTTTTACCGGCATCGTCTCCGATCTCGGTGGGCCAACGGCGAACATGTACCGTTTGGCCTGCAAATCACCGAAGATCGAAAAGGTCTGCCGCCGCTTGTCTTGCGTGTACCCGGACGTCTGCAAGAATCTCAACACCGACCACGCGCCGCTGATCAAGCTCTACCGCCGCGTCCGCGAGTTGCCAGGTGTGAAGAAGGTACTGATTGCGTCAGGCTTGCGTTACGACCTCGCTGTACGCGACAAGGCCTACGTCAAGGAACTTGTCACTCACCACGTTGGCGGTTACCTGAAGATCGCGCCGGAGCACACCGAAGGCGGGCCGCTGTCGAAGATGATGAAGCCCGGCATGGGCACCTACGACGAATTCAAACGGCTTTTCGACCAATACTCCAAGGAGGCGGGCAAGGAACAGTACCTGATCCCGTATTTCATCGCCGCGCACCCGGGCACCACGACCGAGGACATGGTCAACCTTGCGCTCTGGCTCAAGCGAAACAACTTTCGCGCGGACCAGGTACAGGCATTTCTGCCCACACCCATGGCCTTGGCCACGACCATGTACCACTCGGAAAAGAACCCGCTGAAGGGCGTCAAGCGCGGCACCGGTGAGAGTGTGTCCAGTGCGCGCGGGTTGAAGCAGCGCCGGCTACACAAAGCCTTTCTGCGCTACCACGACCCTGAAAACTGGCCGATTCTGCGCCAGGCTCTCAAGGACATGGGGCGCGCCGACCTGATCGGCAACGGCAAGCGGCACCTGATTCCGTCCTACCAGCCCAAGGGCACCGGTAAATCGGGCGGGGAGGGCTCGCGCTCAGGACGCAAGCATGGCACGCAGACCTTCATGACCAAGCATGTTCACGCGGGTGACACCGGAAACCGCATGCGCCACCGTCGCGGGCGCTGACGCGGCGACACTCGGGTGGCAGCCACTGGGCTGTAGCGATGGGCACGCGATTTGCGCGAAGCGGCCTGTCGCTCCAACCGGCCTTTCGGTCTTGCCATGAGCTCTAAACGCTTCGCAGTCATCATGTTTGGTGTGTTTTTCACGCTCTTCTTCGTGTTGCCTTTTGCCTGGCCCGGGTTCACGCAAGGCGATCAGGTCGACATCATCGTGCCGCTCGTGTTCGGGGCGGCCATCGTCTTGCCGATCGTGCCATTTTCGCGATCGAACACCCGTGCCAAACGTGCCCAACTCAGCACGCTGGCCACACGGTTTGCGCTCGCCGAGGTGCCACGGCAGTCCCGGTCCTGGTTTGCTCCGTGGACTGAGGCCATCGAGACAAACGACAAGGTGGAAGGGCGTTACCGAGGCTTCCACACGACGATCACCACGGTCTGTGTATCCGGAGGCAAGCGTTCAGTGGACTACAGCCTGGTTGTCCTCCGTCTGCCGACCGCAACGGGCAGACGTTTTCGGGTTGGTCGCAAAGGCAATCGCATCGGTATCGCGGATTTCGACGTGTGGTGTGAACACCCGACGGGCAGTGCTGAGTTCGACAGCCACTTTACAGTGGGCCACGCCCGGCAGTCCCGCGCGACGCGGTCACTGGATGATGGGTTCCAGCGCATTCTGCTCGAACAGCAAGACGCTGTTGGCGGTGCGATTGTGTTGCGGGACGACCGCCTGTTCTACATCGAACGCGACGAATTGATTGCAGACGACGTGCGCCTGCGTTTGGAGATGGCCGTCGAGCTGTTGTGTGATCTCGCCAGCGAGCTTGACGACCCGTACGCCCTGCCGAAAGCGGCCTAGGGCGTATACCCCCCTTTGTCGGTGTCCAACGCGGTTGTCACAGGCAGCCGAGCGCGGTGCCGCAGCGCTGGGCTGGTCAGTTTTCGCTCATCAGCGACATCACGGCCGACATGAACTCCGGGTTCATCATTTTTTCCCGCATCAAGCGGGTCATGCCGCATTCGCTGTTGATGGCGTCGGCCTCGG
>JBCCUP010000038.1 GCA_039196715.1 Pseudomonadota bacterium | reverse complement strand
GTGCACGGTCCTGCCACGCGGTGTCACTGTGACCGTGGCGCGCCAGCACGTTTCGGTAACGCAGCGCGAACAGCCGGTCCTCCGCCCGCTTGAGCAGCGACTGTATGCGCTCCTGTGTGACCACCTGGTCGACGAGCCGAGAGAGCACAGCAGCCTGGTAGCCCGAGCCTGTGCCCAGCTCCAGCACCGTGCTCATTGGCGAAAACTCGAGCAGCAGTTGCGTCATGACCGCGACAACCCAGGGTTGCGAGAGGGTCTGACGGTGCCCGATCGGCAGTGAGCAATCGTCGTACGCGCGGTGAGACAGGGCCTCATCGACGAAGATGTGTCGGGGCACGGTGGCCATGGCGTCGAGCACCCGGGTGTCGCTTATCCCCTGCCGCTGGAGACGGTCAACCATCCGCGCCCGTGCCCGCGGCGCGGTTGCGCCACGCCCGCTGATTGCTTCAGCCGTCAACACCATGTTCTGGACCAAGCCACGATTTCAACTCTGCCAGTTGAGTGTAGCGGGTCAAATCGATCTGTAAGGGTGTGACCGACACGAATCCGGCGTCCACAGCCGCAAAATCGGTGTCCGGCTGATTCCGGTGCGGTGCGCCAGCAGGCCCGATCCACCACGCGCCCTCGCCGCGGGGGTCGATGGTGTGCTCGGCCGACCCGCCAGGCGCACGCGTGCCGAGCCGTGTCACACGGTAGCCGGCCAACGTGTCATAGGGCCGGTCCGGTACGTTGACATTGAGAATCGTATCAGCTGGCAACGGTTGGCCGACCATGCGATTGAGGATGTCGACAGCCACCCGGGCACCGGTCTCGTAGTGGCCCGGCCGGTGGGCCGACATTGACACCGCGAGGGCGGGAAACCCCAGGTGTCGGCCTTCGATGGCGGCGGCAACGGTGCCCGAGTAGATGACGTCGTCGCCCATGTTGGGACCGTTGTTGATACCACTGATCACCATGTCAGGGGCGTGTTCGAGCAACCCCCCGACCGCCAGCAACACACAGTCGCACGGGGTGCCCTCGACCGACCACACGCCGTCGCCGTGGTCGTGCGCGCGCAAGGGATTGGTCAGCGTCAGCGAGCTGCTGGCGCCACTGCGGTTGCGGTCGGGCGCGACCACGTCCACCACGGCCTGCGCCGCAACCGCGCGGGTCAGCGCACGCAAGCCCTCGGCCAGGTACCCGTCATCGTTGCTGAGCAGTACACGCACAGGTCTTCACATTCTCGGTGCCAGTCGAGACTATAGCGCCCAGACTGCACTTCACCGTGGACGGTCAGCCCGCTGGGGTTCCGTGTGCGCGGGTCGGCCGGGCCCGCGCCTGGCGCCAGGCCTCGTTTTCGCCCGTGAGCAACGACAGAAGCTTGCTGCACAGTTGGATCAGGTCGTTCACGCGGTCAGCGTCGGCCGCGCTGATCGGCAAACCCTCGGCGTCGGCCACCACGACACCCTGCGGGCGGTTGCCCACCAGCAAGGAGCCGACAATGCTGTGTCTAGCCGGCAACAACGGCGACTCCGCGAGTGCGGCCACATCGGGGTGCACAGCGTCCGGCGACACCACGCGCGTTTGCGGCACGAGCATCAGGGATTCCAGGGCCGGCGCACTCCCCATAGCCACCTCCAACGGTTGCAATGGCACCGCGCCGCGCACGTGCAGGCGGCGGCGACTGCGCAGAACGCCGGCGGCGAGATCGGCCTCGAGTAGGTGGACACGGCGCACACCACCGCAGTGCTTGATCGCCGAAAGCACGTGATCAAGCATTTCGGTGGCGCGCAGCTGCCCGCTCTGGAGCCGATTGCGCAGCGTATCGAGTGCATTGTGGTGAGCGCGCGCCCGGCAATCGCCACACAGCACATTGATCAGAGTGCGATTGCAGCTCACACCGGGCTCACCCACAGACGGGTGGCGCGCGAGCGTCAAGGCACCGTAGCCCAGCGCGTCGGGGGCCGCTGCCATGGTGTCGAGCAACTCGCTCGCCTGGGCTTCGAGTTCAACGACAGCGAAGCCGGTGGCCTCACTCGCCTGAACCCAGCACGGCGCTGAGCCGGTCTCCGCCGTGTCCGCGCCGGCCGCGAACGCAAGCGCCGCGGCCACATCGGCCAGCCCGGACGCCGGGTTGGCCGGTGCCGTCGCCGCCCCGGCGAGGCGCCGTGTGCAGCCTGCCAACACGGCGAGCACGGCGACACCGTCCACGGCCAGGCCACGCGATTGCCACACATCAGTGAAGCGCAGGGCGAGTTGGAACCGCTCGTTGCGGGTAAACCAGTTGAACAGTTCGGTCGCGTTGAGATCCGATTCGTCCAACGCCACACAACGCGCAACGAGCGCGCGCGACACATCGAGGTTCAGTGTCAGCGCAGCGGCACCGTCGCCGACGCCCTCGGCGAACGCAGCCACAAACAGGTCGGGGAACCGTCGGGCCAATGTTGATTGCGCGGCACCGTCGCCGCAGGCCAGGATATCAGCCGCATTCTGCGGCAGACGAGACGACACCACGATGCGCTCGCGGCGCTTGGGGATCTCGGTGGTGACTGGCGTGGCCTTCTGCATGTCGGGTGCTCCGCGGGCTGGTGTCGGGTGTCACCCGACCGTCGTGTCAGCCACCATCGTTGCGAAATGCATGCCCGAGACCTTGCCGGAGCGGCAAAATTCTCCGCTCAGGCGGCAAGGCGCCGCCGTGGGGCGGGTGGCGCCGTCAATCCAGCTCGGCTGCCCGCGCGCGGAGCGCGTCCATTTGCAGGGTATGAATATGCTGGAGCAGGGCTTCCTGCTCACTCGAGAGGATATCCACGAACTCCAGCGCACAGCCGAATTTGCCCTGGGCTACCGGCGTCGAGCGCTTGTGCTCGCGCACCACCTTGGCGAGGGCATCGATCGTCTGGCCGCTCGGAAACAGGCGCATGCTCACGCGGACTTGCTGTCCGATGAAAAACGCCTTCTCGGAGTCGAAGTGCAGCCCGCTGCCGCTGATGTTCACGGTGTGGGTCGGCTCGCGCGTGGGCGTGTTGTCCGTCAGGTTGCCCAGTTGCTCCTGGATCGCATCAAGGCGCTGCTCCAGCCGAACCAGGTAGGCTGCGATGTCAGGGTAATGCTCTTCGATGTTGCGCCACATCATGTGCAGTCCGGCGCTGGCAGCATCGGTGTCACCCGACGCACGGCGGTTTTCCAGTGCCTGCTTGAACTGCTCGACGGTGTCGTCGTTGAGCGGTGTCACCCGCAGCGAAACTGCATCATTGACGCGGAAGAACGTGCGTCGTTCCGCACCGCGCGCCGCGGCGTTCACCTGATCTTGAATTGCTACCGCCATCACTCACCCCCACTCTAAACGGTCTATGAACCCTCGCCCGGCACGGCCGTACCCGTGTCGGTGATCACCACTTCCACACGCCTGTTGCGCGCCCGATTCTCCGCAGTTGCATTGTCAGCGATGGGCTTGACCTCTGCGTGGGCGCGCATTTCGACTCGGCTCTTCGCAATGCCACCTCGAGTCGTCAGGTAGTGCACCACGTTCGCAGCTCGCGCAGCGGACAGTTCCCAGTTGGAACGAAACTCATCGTTCGAGATCGGGACGTTGTCGGTGTGGCCCGACACCACCAGATCGCCGGGAACGTCAGACAGTGCCCGACCGACGCGCGCCAGCACGGGCTGAAACTCGGTGTTGATCTTGGCGCGTGCGGTGTTGAAGAAGCCGCGCTCGCGCAAGCGTACGATCACCTTGTTGCCCTCGCGTACGACTTCGACAAGCCCCTCTTCGATTTCGTTCTCAAGGCGGCGTTTGACCAGCTCGAGCTTGCTCTCGGCCCGCGCCTCAGCCGCCTCTTTCAAACGCCGTTGTACCTGGCCCTCGGAGATTCGCACAGGTGTCTCACCAGGTTGTTGTTGCATCGCGACAAGCTCCTGGGCCATCTCCATGGCAATCTTGAGCTGTTCGTCCTGCATAGCCTCTGCCCGCGCCTCGGCAATGGCCTGAAGCTGTGCCTCAGTGAACGCCTCGGTCTGCTCAACCACCTCAGTCGTGGTATCCGACTCGCCTGCCGAGACGTCAGTCGTCTGGTTACCCGAGCTCTCCTCTCCCGACGACTTGTTGTTGCTCGAGTCGGAGTCGTTGAAATCGAGGTTCTGCTTGTACTGGTCTGTGGTGATCTGCTGCACGCTCTTGACGATCGTCGGCACAGGTTTACCCGCGCTGAACTCTTGCGCGATGATACTTGTGCCTTTCGGGATCTGCTTTGACTGCACCTCGCGCTGCACACCAAAGGCAAACTTCATAGAACCTGCCACGCGCTTGTATTTCTGAACGTCCATCTCAGAGAAAGACAGCAACAGTACAAAGAAGCACATCAACAGCGACATCAAGTCTGCGAAGGTCGCAAGCCACCCAGGTAGCTGGGGGCATTCAGGGCATTCGTTATCGTCCACGACGGATCAGGCCTCGCATCAGCCAGAGCCACGCTTGGATTCGGGCAGGAAGTTGTTCAGGAGTTGCTCGAGCACTCGTGGGTTGATGCCCTCCTGAATGCCGGCCACCGATTCGAGGATCAGTCGCTTCTTGAGCTTTTCCTCGGCCGCTCGGAGCTTCAATTTGTCCGCGATCGGCAGTGCAATCGCGTTGGATATGATCGCACCATACAGAGTGGTCAGCAGTGCGACAGCCATGGACGGACCGATGCTTTTGGGGTCGTCCATGTTTCCGAGCATCTGCACTAGACCAACCAGGGTGCCGATCATGCCCATCGCCGGGGCCGCGTCACCGACAGCCGCAAAGAAAGCCGCCCCTTGTTCATGACGCTCGATCGTGAGGTTGGTGTCTTTGGCCAACATGTTCTGCACGACTTCGGGCGGGTTGCCATCGATGCACAGTGAAATGCCTTTTTGCAAGAACGGATCACTGATCTCGCGTCCCTCGAGCGCAAGCACGCCTTCCTTGCGCGCGACGTTGGCGAGTTCGACCGCTTCGACGATCAGCTCCTCGGGCGGCACGCTCTTGAACATGAACGCCTTGGCGAGCACCTTGAAGGAGCCAATGAAATGGCCCAATGTGACGCGCAGCAGGACCGCAAAAGAGGTTCCGCCGACAACGATCAGCATCGAGGGCACATCGACGAAGGCCCCAAAGCTGCCGCCAACCAGAATGGCGCCCGCAATGATGCCGAGTGCACCTATCAACCCTACTAGCGTGGCGATATCCACTGCCGACTCGCGCTCCTGCTGACACCAAGTAGAACAACCTGTACATGAATCGGCGAGCAAACCGACCTCTTGAGTGCGTGGACCGCGTGGACGCGTGATGACAGCGGTTCTGCTGTGTGCGCTCGCGTGCCAGGTGAACAGCCGCGCGGCGGCTTTGCTACACTTTCCGCTGACCCACCACCCCGCTCCGGTAGCTCAGCTGGATAGAGCGTTCCCCTCCTAAGGGAAAAGTCGGGGGTTCGAATCCCTCCCGGAGCGCCAGCTCACACGCCGTCCGTGCGTGTCGACAGCCGGCAATTCCTGCCATTCGGCGGTCAAGTTTTTCCGCTTTCCACCGACACCTGACACACCCGGTGTGAGTTCGCTGTTGCAGCGCTCACGCGGGTCGCTCAGCGAAAGCTGTTCCCGAAAAGAACAACAACGTCGGAACAACACATGGCATCCCGCGGACTCATCGCACTTTGTTCAGGGGTCTGCATCGCACAATCGGCGATCGCAGCAACACACCCGGAGACCGTGGCTGGCGAAGGCCAGCCACACTCGGTCGCCCTGGCGCAGTTCGAAAAGGGCAACCCGCAAGCGGTCTCCGTGCAACACAGCTCGGTGGGTGCCGTGTTCGAAGGCGATATCCTGCTGTCGCTCTCGGCCGGTCTGCCGGCGGACAGCGTCGCGCCCCGCGATTTCCACATCACCACCAACGGATCGAAGTGGCCCGGTGGCGTTCTGCCCTACACCATCGACGGCTCGATAGGCAGCTCGGTTCAGACCCGCATCGCTGCTGCCATTGCCCACTGGACCGACAGGACGCCCATCACGATTGTCGAACGCACCGCAGGCAACGCGGCCAGCTACCCCGACTACGTGACCTTCACCGACTACGCGGGCTGTGCGTCCTACGTCGGCCGCATCGGTGGATCGCAACCCATCTACGCCGGCAGCGCCTGCTCGACAGGCAACATCATCCACGAGATCGGCCACGCACTGGGGCTGTACCACGAACACACACGGGCGGACCGAGACGATTTCGTCAGCGTCAACTTCGCCAACATCAACAGCGCATACAGCTACAACTTCGACAAGATCACGTCGAATGCGCAGTCGACCACGGCATACGACCTCGGCTCGATCATGCACTACGGCGAGTACTTCTTCTCGACCAATGGCCAGAAGACCATCGAGTCGCTCTACCCCACGTCGCAGGTGATCGGGCAACGCGTCGGTCTGAGCGACTCCGACATTGCCGGCATCAACGCGTTGTACGCCGACGGTGCAGACGGCACTGCAGGCATCAGCCCGCACAGCCCCTACCCGAACCAGTCATTGTCGTTCACGTTGACCTATGACAATGACGAGCACACCAGTGTGGCGATCAGCACGGTGACGGTGGACATGCCCTCGGGCACCGCGTACGTGGCAAACAACAACCCGGCCTGGAGCTGTGGCGTGGCCAGTCTGGAGGTCAACTGCAGCGGGCCGACACTCGCGCTGGGGCAGAACAGCACACTGGACCTCTCGTTCACGGCACCGTCGACGGCAAGCAGCGACCTGAACTTCTTCTCCGAGGCGACCCTGGCGCCGTCGTCGGGTGGCACCATCACCCACACCGCCAGTGTCTCCTTTGACATGACGACCCAGAACCTCGCACCCGTGATCACCGCGGGACAGCACATCGGTGTCAGTGACCCGGTGCCCGCAGCTGGCACGCTGCTCGGCACGATCAGCGCCATTGACCCGAACGGTGACCCGGTACAGAACTGGCAAATTCAGTCGACAGACACGCCGGGCGCCGTGAGCCTCGACAACGCGACCGGGCAACTCCGGGTTGCCGACGCCAATGCCTTGGCCACCCGCGTTGACGATGTGGTGATACTCGGTGTGACCGCGTCGGACGGCAGCTTGAACGCGGTGCAGACGCAGGTTTTTGTCGACGTTGGCGCCCCCTCGACCTCGGCACTGGTCAACAAGGCATCGAGTTCGGGGGGCGGCGCTGTTCTCGCGCTGTGGGTGTTGTGCCTGGCGCGCCTGCGCGCGCGCGATCGGCTCAGAGTGTGCTGAAGTCGTCCGGCTCGTCGACGACTTTCTTCTTTGCAGCCGCGCTGCCTTCAGAGTACCCGTAGTAGTCGTAGTAGCCCTGGTAGTAGTGGTCACCGCCGTGGCTCTTGAGCTTCTCGATGTCCACCTGCGACACGATCAGGCCCTTGACCGACGCACCGATCTGCTGCATCCGGCGCACGCCACGTTGGGCCACCGGGAACGGCGTTTCACCCGAGCGAACGACGTACAACACCGAGTCGGCGTGGCGTGAGAGCACCAGCGCATCACTCACAGCTTGCACGGGCGGGCAGTCGATCACGATGCGGTCGTAGTGCTTACGCAACTGCTCGAGCAGGTAGCCAAAGCGCTTGCTCGAGATGAGCTCGAGCGGGTTCGCCGGCACGCCGCCGGCCGGCATCACATCGAGGCTGCCAAGCAGATCCTTGTAGATACAATCGGCCGCGCGAGCCGTCTTCTCCACCAGGTTGACCAAGCCGGGCGAGTCAATCGGCAGGCCGAGTGTCTTGTGTACACTGGGTCGGCGCATGTCCGCGTCGATCAGTAAGACCTTATCCATCTCGGCCATCGAGTGCGCCAGGTTCACGGACAAGGTCGACTTGCCTTCGTTCGGCACGCTCGAGGTGATGATCACGAGCTTGTCCGAGCCATCCGCGTTGCCCAGCGTGATGCTGGTGCGAATGGTCCGAATGGATTCGGCAAAACTACCCCTGTCATCCACAATGGTGTCGGGATTCAAAGGCAGCTCGGTGGCCTTTTTCAGTTTCAGTTTGGGCAAAATGCCGAGGAGCGGCAGACCCAACTTCGATTCAATCTGGTCCGCGCCCACGACCGTGTCGTCGAGGTATTCCCGCAAGAACGCGATCGCGACGGACACAATCAAGCCGAGAATAAACCCCAACGCGACGATCATCGACTTCTTGGGTTTAGCAGGAAAGAGAGGCGGCACGGCCGCATCCGAAATGCGCGCGTTGGTTGAGTCGAGGCTGCTCGCCTCGTCGGTTTCCCGAAATCGATTGAAGAACGTCTCGTACAGGTTCCTGTTGGCATCCACCTCGCGCTGGAGTTGGTCCAATTCGAAGCTCTTGCGGCCAATGCTCTGAATCTCTTGCTTGCCACTGGCAACACGTTGCTCAAGCGTACGGACATTTGACTGCGCCAACTCGTAGTCCTTTTGAATGGACGATATGATGCGCTGAATCTCGAGCTCGAGGTTGCGTTCGATTACCCCCAAGCGGGACCGGGCATCGACCATCCGCGGGTGTCGGTCACCGTACCGGTTGGACAACTCATCGATTTCGCGCTCGACCTCCGCACGGTCCACCTTGTACGTTTGGACGAGGGAACTCGCTTGAACCGCAGGCAGATTTTCCAACACGTCTGGCGCAGTCGCACGCAACCGCTGCACTTCGTTGAAGAGCGCCTCCGCTTCAGCTTCTTCTCGCTGCGCGTCGACGAGCTTGTTCGAGAAATTGGCGAGTTCCTGTTCGGTGAACCGGGACACGCCGCCGCCAAAATCCACGAGACCGGTTTCTTCCTTGTACGCCTGAAGCTTTTCTTCCGATTCTTGCAACGCAACCTTGAGGACGGACAGGCGTTCGGTCAGCCAGTCAGCCGCTTTTTCTGTCATCTCGGCTTTGGCGTCAAGGTAATCCTCGATATAAATTTCCCCAACCGAATTGGCGACGTGCGCGGCGAACACCGGGTCTGGCGACTCGAACCCAAGGCGCACCAATTTCGTCTTGCGGATGGGTTCGACAGACAGTCGGCTTAAGAATTGCCCCGCCACAAAGCGTCGTCGCATGTCCGGGTCCATCGCCGACAGCAGCTCAGACTGCTGGTCCACCGCCCCTTCCACAGGCGGCATGCCCAGCAGCTCTCTGCCGGCTGCAATGATGTCGAATTGCGAAGAGTTCGTGAAATCGGGGTGTGTGGTCAGACCAAGCTTTTCCACAATCTTCTCGGCGAGTTCTCGCGACTTCAGGATTTCGAATTGCGTTTGAAAGTAATCGGTGTCGGAAGCATCAAAGCCATAAAGCTCTTGGATGGAAACGACATTGTTTTTGTCACCTTCTATCAACAACGTGGACGTCGCTTTGTAGATGGGCGTAGAGGTAGTGACGTAGCCCAACGCCAGCGCTGTGGTCAAGGCCGTGATCAGCGCAATGGTCCACTTGTTCTTGATCAGGACACGGATGTACTCACGCAGGTTTATCTCGTCGCCACCGCCAATGTCGTGATCGCCGTAATTGACGTCATCGTCCATAGACTGTTGAAAAATAGACATGTCAAGCTAAACCTGAAAACGCTGTGGAAACGGAGCCGATGAGGGCGTCGACCATACCTTAAAAGAACCCTTCTTCAACCGTGATGATATCGCCAGGTTGCACACGGTCTTGGAATCGCATGCGTGCTTTTTTCTCTGTGGAACCGCGTTGCAGAAAAATTTTCCGACGTGACGCGCGGTCGGTGAATCCACCCGCGACCGAGACCGCCTTCTCCAAGGTCAACCCAGGTTGGAAGGGGTAATCACCTGGCGTGCGTACCTCTCCCGTGATGAAGAACGGGCGGTACTGCAACACACTGACGCTGACGCTAGGGTTCTTCAGATACCCATCTTTGAGACGGCTGGTAAGCAGTTGCTCCACCTCTCGGGTGGTTTGCGACGAAATTCGCAACTCGCCGAGGAAACTGTAGTTGATGATTCCGCGGTCGTTCAGCGTGGTCTCAACAGTCAGTTCATCCTCCTCGAAGACTTTGATCAGGATGCGATCCCCTGTGTCCAGCCGATAGTCATCAACCGGATTCGACTCGTCTGCAATCGAAGCAGACCCCACAATCACCACCAGGAACAAAGCGAGGCGCGCCGGGATGCGACATTTTTTTGACCAAAACATGTACTAGAGACCCGAGAGAGCAGAGTTGCGTTACAAATTCGCTTCTACACCAAAATATGTCTGCATTCTATCCGCATTCCCGCTGGACTTTGAGATATCGTCCACCAAGGCACCCAGCGAGAATCGAAGCCACCGGCGCGGAGCGAACACAAGCTGTGCACTCGCTTGAGAGTAGTCGCTGTCGAGGGAGCCATCGGACTCTTTCGACGAGACAGAACTTGCCCGCAACGACGACGAGACTCGATCGCTCCAATCATGCAACCAGCGGACGCTGTATGTTGTTGTTTCTGCTAGGCCATCGCCCAGCGTCGATTCGAACTCACGACGGCCTGCTTGGAAAACCACTTGACTGTAAGACTTCACCAGCCACGTCAAACTGACATCGCCGAGGACCGTGCTTGAGTCAGTCAAGCCTGCGTCGTCGTAGTCCCTTTCTCCTGTCCCGATTGAAGCAGCACCATACCACAGACCCGATGTGTCCCAAATGATTCCCAGTAGCGCGGCTGTGTTTGCAGCATCCCGTTCTCTGCCATCAGTGGCAAACGCCGTGTCGTAGTCGAGCGCCCGGTAGCTTAACTCGCCGTACACCCGCGTATCCGGCGACAGGCGGTAGTACAGCCGAGACCACGCGACGGAAAAGTCGCGGTCGTACTGGGCCGTTTCCGCCTCATTCGACGTGAACTCGATATCACCAAAGGCGTACCCGAACACCAATTCGCCCTTGGTTGCAGGGTTGCCATAGGAGAAGGACGCTCCGAGCTTGTTTTGCCTGAACGTATCCACTTCGGACAGCGCAACGATCTCCGCCGCCGTGAAATCGGTCGTGCGCGCAAGCCCAATATCTTGATGGGACTGGGAGATCGTTGCCTCGATATCAAGCCTCCGACGTGAATCGAAGGCCGTGTGTGAGACCAGCGAGAGCCGGTGGTCGTCATAGTCGGCTTGTTCGGCATCGTTGTGGGTGGCGTAGTCGCCCAAGTACCCCAACCACAGCATTTGCTTCGCGCCCAAGGCGATGTAGTTTAGCTGCGGCGAGAAAGAGAGGCGGGTAGAGTCGACTGCGGTGTTGTCAGACACATCAAGAAACACGTTATCTGTCGAACCCACTCGGAAACGCGCCGAGGGGTACAACGACGCTTCACCCACAGCAACCGCGATGGCGTTGGAATTCGGGTAGGTTGGACGCGCCACCTCCTCTCCAATCACCGCAGGGGACAATTCAAGGTCTGGGAACGCCGCATGCGCAGATGCGCTCAAGGCACACACGACCAAAATCTGGGTTGTACGTGATATCAAAGTCATCGAGATTCACCGATCCTGCGTCAAGCGGGCACGTTCGTCATGGATTTGGCACTCAAGCCCGTCTCACGCTGTCAACGCAAGACCTGTTCCGTTCAACTGAGCGGCTTCGGTGTACTCTTACGCACTCAACCTGCTCATCAGAGTAACTGAGACTAGTCGGCGTTTAACCCAATTGTGCACGCAAACTGCAGTGCTATCCTCCCGACGCACACGACGGTATCTAGGCGATGGACGTCGGTTGTACAGCGCGTCTAGCGACCGGGCGCCGCACAGGCGTCCAGTGTCGATACTGTGCAGCTGGGCATGAGTAGACCACAGAGGTAGGCAACGTTTTGTGCGGAATAGCGGGATTTTGGAATTTCAGATCGGGATTGCCAGCCACCGAGACCGCCGTCACAGCGATGACAGATCGCATGCTCCACCGCGGCCCCGACGGCGGCGGTAGCTACTGCAACGGCGACATTGGATTGGGTCACCGACGGCTCTCGATCATCGATCTCGCGGGCGGGCACCAGCCCATGGCCAACGCCGAGGGCGACATCTGGCTCGTGTTCAACGGCGAGGTCTTCAACCATAAAACGCTGCGCAAAGAGCTCGAGGCCGACGGCGTTGTGTTCCGCACGAGCAGCGACACCGAGGTCATTCCGTATTGCTACCGCAAATACGGTGACCGGTTCTGCGAAAAGCTCAACGGATTCTTCAGCATCGCGCTGTGGGACAGTAAACGCCAGCGCCTTGTGCTCGGGCGCGATCGACTCGGCAAGAAACCACTCTACCTCGCGCGCACCGAGCATGGCGTCGCCTTCGCGTCGGAGCTGCAATCCCTTACCGCCTCGGCGGGCGTGACCCGCACCCTTGACCCCACAGGCCTCGACGCCTTTGTGTCTTACGGCTATATCCCACATCGGTTCGCCGTATACAAAGGCGTTGAAAAGCTGGCACCGGCGACGACGCTTGCGATCGAGCGCGACGGCACCGAGTCGTCGGAGTGCTACTGGTCCGTGGCGCACAACCCATCCACACTGTCATACGAGGACGCCAAGGACGCGTTGTCCGAGCTGCTGACGCAGGCGGTCAGCGACCGACTCGAGTCCGATGTACCGCTCGGTGCCTTTCTCAGTGGCGGAATCGACTCGACAACCGTTGCCGCCTTCGCCAGCGCGCTCAACAGCACGCAGTTGCAAACCTTCTGCGTCGGCTTCAACGAACGCAAGTTCGACGAGCGCGCACCCGCAAGAATGGTTGCGGAGTGGCTCGGAACCGACCACAACGAGGACGTGGTTGCGGTCGACGGCGCCGCCGTTCTGCCCAAGCTGCTACGTCACTACGGTGAGCCGTACGCCGATGCCTCGACGATCCCGACGTACTTCCTGTGCGCTGCAGTCCGCCAGAAGATGACGGTTGCCCTCAGTGGCGATGGCGGTGATGAGTTGTTCCTCGGCTACCCGCACTACCCAAAGTTTGAGCAACGACGGCAGTTGAACCGCTTGATCAGCCGGCTCCCCGGCAGTGGCCTGTTGGCCCGGTACACACGCCAGCGAGCCCGCCACCTGCGCACGCTGCCCGAGCGTATCCTCAACGCGGCGCTGGAGTCGACACTGCCGATTCACGAGGCCTATGCGCGCACCGTGACCACCTTTGTCTCGGGCGATAAACGGAAGCTGTACTCAGATGCGTTTGCGAACGCACTAACGCAACGGGATGCCGTGGACCAGTACGTTAGCGCGGTGTACGCATCACATGCCAAACACAGCGACATCACGCGCGCCGGCATCACCGACATGCAGGTCTACATGGCGGACGACATCCTCGCCAAAGTCGACATCTCGAGCATGGCCGCAAGCATCGAGGTGCGTGCACCGCTGCTCGACTACCGCGTGATTGAATTCGCCGCAAGTTTACCGGAGCACTACAAATACAAGGACGGCAAGGGCAAGCGTATCTTGCGCGACATCGCGAAAGAGCGCTTGCCCGCAGAGTTGTTTAACCTGCCCAAGTCCGGTTTCGGCATCCCGATGAGCGACTGGCTGCGAAGTGACATGCGCGACTTGGTCCACGACAGCCTGCAGAGCCCGAACAGCCTGGTCAGCGAGATGTTCGATCAATCCCGCATCGACCACATGATCGACTGGCATATGTCAGGACGCGAAGGCTACGCCGAACGCCTGTGGCAACTGATGTGCCTCGGACTCTGGGCGAAGGAAGAAGGTATCAGCTCGCTGGCGTGATGCCCACCACACAATGCCGAGGGGCTGAACGCCGCGCGGCCTCAGTCTTTCAGGGGACGGATTGCCTTCAACGCGACATGCCGGTCGGTGTCCAGCTTGATCGGTGTCGATGGCGCAAGGGTCGTCTGCGACACCAATCTCGGTGTTGCCATGACGCCAGTCGCCTCCGGTGCATGTGAATCCTCGGCGGTACGCTTATCCGCTTTATTGGATGCCGTACGCGAGGCCAGCGCGCGCCGCCGTGCGACTTCCACCGTGCCGATCAAGATAGCGAGAAAGAGCCAGCCCTGCTTGGTGTCGTAACTGACGTGTTGGATATCCATCAACGACAACGTGGCCAACGCAACGAGTGCCATGCGGGCAACACGGTGGCTCCGATCCACGCGCAAGATGCTCGCGCAGCGCCACACCAAAGCGACATAGATGCTGTAGTAAAGCAGAATACCGACAACGCCGGTTGCCACCAGGATCTCGATCACGTTCGAATGGGAATACGCACCAATGAGCGATCGAAAGTTGTCCGGCCCGATGCCAACCAAGTTGCTCTGCAAGAGCAAATCCAGCCCCACGAGCACGAGCTCAAACCGTTGGGACATCGATTCACCACCCTCTTCCGCGCTGAGCGAACCAGCACCGACAACACCGATAAAGTCCCACAGACGGCTGACCATAGAATTCGAGTCTTCGAGAGAAAAAACACTGTCAACACGATCAGCAAAGACTGGCATGTCCTTGACAACGAAGTAGGTCGCGCTCGCCACGACGACAATCATCAGGAACGATGGAAACATCCTGACAAACTGCTTCAGGCGCCAAAACTGAAACGCCCAGGATGCCCCTAGCAGCAAGAACAGCATGCCGACCAGTGCAGTACGAGAGCCACTGTTGACCACGGCAACAACCAAGGCCAGAGCCATAACCACTTGGATAAGCCACGCCTTGGGGCCGAGGGGTCCAGACGCAGCCAGGAGACACAAACTCAATCCCATGACGGCAGCTGCGCCAAATGTGTTTGCATTGACGAGCGTACTGGCGACTCGGCCGGTGGCATCAGGACTGCCTTCAACAACACCCACCCCGATACCAGCAAAGCTCACGGCGTACGCAACCGTGACGGCTGCGCCATACATCAAGAGCGGTGCAGTTGCACCCATGCGCCACAATATGGATTGTTGAATCGCAAGTGCCCACACAGCCAACTGAAGCACCGTTAGCACCTTGAACATGCTGCTCTCGACATCCTGAGACAGCATCGCTGGCACCACCGCATACAGCAGCCAAGCCATAAGCAACATCCACTCGGCGCCAACCCAAATCGACTTGCGTGCAAACAGCCCCACCGTGACAACCGTGAACATGAACAGGCCTGTCACGCCGTAGTTTGCCAGGTTGCCGCCCGGAAGCTCGGCCAACAACATGGTGCTCAGCACATTAAAGCTGAGCACCATGGTGACTATCGTGACCCCGAGACCGGGCCCTTCCCGAGCTGAGGTTACAGCACTCATCCTGTCCAGTAGAGACTGCGCGCCAGTTCCGGCGCGGAGAGGTTGTCGTTGGCAAAGCGGTTGCGGAAGGGCGCCACCCGAACGACATTACGCAGGGGGTTTTGCGCGAGGTGTGCCATCTGCAGTGCGATTCCGCCCCGGTTTCGGTCACGAACCACCGCGCTGACGGTGTCCGGGTCGACCATCGCCTGTTGGCGCGAAAAGGCGTACACCAGGCAGAGGTCTGCGATGGCGTTGATCACCCGTGGCAGTCCATCTGCATGCTGGTGGATCAATGACACGGCATCCGGCGAAATGATGTTGACGTCGCCCCCGCACGCATCGAGTCGAAACCGGATGTAGTCAGCTGTTTCGTCACGCGTGAGTGCGTCGAGGTGGTAGTGGACCGAAATCCGCTGCCTGAATTGTGCGAGGTCCGCCTTGCGGATCGTCCGCCGCAGCTGGGTTTGACCGACAAACAGAACGGTGATCAGCTTGTCGATCTCGTCGTTGAAATTGACGATCAGTCGGATGGCCTCGAGGTCGTCAGCGCTGAGATTCTGCGCATCGTCGAGGAACAGGATCAGCGACTTGCCGCGTTTGCTCTGCTCATCGATGTAGCCACTGAGGTGGTTGACGAAATCGGGCAAACCGACGTCGCGCGAACTCACACCGAACGCAGCGCAGAGCTGCTCGATCAGGTTGGATCGGCTGCTCGGCAAGCAGTTGACTTCGGCCACCACCGTCTGGCCGCCCACCTGGTCGAGCACATGTCGAACCAGTGTGGTCTTGCCGGTGCCGATTTCGCCGCTCATGACGATGAAACCAGGGTTCTCGAGAATACCGTACTCGAGCGAGGCTGCTGCGACGCCGTGGTTTTCACCGAGGTAGATGTGGTCCGTCGCCGCGTGAATCGAGAACGGCTTGCGAGACAGATTGAAGAAATCGAGGTACATGGTCGGTGTCCGCTGGGTTCGAGGTCGCCGTGTCAGGGGCCCGGTCAGTAGTACTTGGTCTTGTAGCTGTAAGCCGAATGCTTGTCGCGCGACTTGTTGAGAACAGTCCCGATCAGGTTGAACTCACCGAGCAACTCAACAGCACGGTGCACCTCGTTGCGCTTAGCATGGCCCTCCTCGACGACCAACAGGCAACTGTCGAGGTGCGGCAGGATCGTCAGGGCGTCGTCGGTTGCCAGTACCGGTGGCAGATCGAAGATGACGATCCGCGTCGGGTAGCGTGCGATCACCTCACGGGTCAGGTCGATGACGCGCGGCGAGGCGAGCAACTCGGATGACCGGTTGTTGGGCTTGCCCCCGGGCAGCACCACCAGGCGGTCGATGCCGGGGTTGAACAACACTTCTTCAAGCGGCACCTGTTTGCTGATGTAGTGCTGCAGGCCCATCGGTCCGCGGTAATCGAACAGCGAACGGATCGACGGCCGCCGCAAGTCGAAATCCACCAACAGAGCACTGTTGTTGACCTTCTGGGCGATGCTGACAGCGAGGTTGGCCGAGGTTAGACTCTTGCCCTGCCCTGGCCCGGTGCTGGTGATGCCGACCGACGTCCAGCCGCCGGCGTTGAGCTTGTGCATCACACGCGAGCGCAACATGCGGTACGCGTCTGCATACTCGTCGCGGTCACGGCCGGCGATGACCCGGTTTCGGTGCAAGGTCGCTGGCGGCGTCGGCACCACCGCCGTTTGCGTGTACTCGAACTTCAGCTCGTCGACCACGCGCAGGCGGCGGCTGCCGCGACTGCGGTTTGCCGACATCGCATCGCCGGATTTGTTGACCGCGTCTCTCAGGAATTCCATAGGTGTCGTGTCTCCGGTGCGAACGCGATCAGCCTGCCTGGCCGAGCTGCAGGTACAAGAAGGCGCCGATCAGCAACGGCGTCGCCACCATCATGACGTAACCGATGGTGTTCAACGCCGTATCCCCAGCACTCGAGATACGGGAGATAACCCCGAGCGGCGGCTCGCCGGTCAGGCTGATCAGGTCGCTCACGTCCCGTACCGACCGGTCAAAGAAGTCGACCAGGATGGCCAGTGCGAAGCTGCCGAACACGGCCATGAGCGTGCCCAGCACGCCAACGGCCAAACGCACGGGTTTGTCCGGCGAGGTGGCAACGACTGGCGCCTCAATCAACGTCAAGCGGTCGCCTGTGTCGCTGTTTCCAATTGCGAGAGAGAGCTCTGCATCGGCGACTTTAGCCCTCGCATCCTCAACTTCACTGACTGCTTGCTCGTACTCGCGTTGAAGCGACAGATACTGTTTCTCGATTTCAGGCGCACCTGCGAGCCTCAATTCCAGCCCATCGAGCTTGGTCCTGAGTTCCCCTCGCGTGATTTGAAGCGAACCCAAGCGCGAATCCAACGATCCGAGCGTCGACCGCAGCGTGATGTACGCGGGGTTGTCCGGTGCACGCTCGATCGAGGTCAATCCGGACTCACCGGCGGCGGATTCGGCTTCGCGCAGCTGGCGCTCCAGTCGGCGGATATCGGGGTGCTCAGCGGAGTACTTGCGGCGAGCCTCGGCCAACTGGGTTTTCAGCACGCGCACGTTTTCGTCGTTGGACAGCACAGTTGTGCCGTCGGTGGCGACCATGCGCCCGAACGGATTGGTGTTGGCAAGCTCAGCCTCGACGCGAGCGCGCTCCAACTGCAAACTGCGCACTTCGGCGTCAACCGCCAGCAGCTGCGCCTGTGTGCTCTGTACCGCTTGGAAATTGGTCGCCGCTTCTTCAGGCAGCTTGCCGCTGTGCTCGCGACGAAAGGCAGTCAGTTGCGCTTCAAGGCCCTCTGCCACCGATGCAAGCCGCTCGGCGTTTTCCTGAAGCACAGCGGCCGTCGCTTCGCCCTCACTTTGCCGCGCCGCGTTGGACAACGCCAGCAACTGGTCGGTAAGCGCATTGGTCACGTCGTGCGCAACGACCGGGTCCGGGTGGCGAAAGGCCACCTCAAACGCCAACGTTGTGGTCGAGCGTCTGCCCGTGCGGTCATCAACAAGATCCGTGTCGATGCGTTCGAACGCCATTGAACTCCGAAATTTATCAATCACTGACTGTGGGTTCTCAACGTCCAGCGGGAACACATCGTTTTCGCGTATGAGGGTCTCGATGTTCGCGTTTGTCTGCATCGTCTGCTGCACGCGCGCGAGCCGCTTGTCCGCTTGCCTTGCAGCCTCGATCGCATCGGCGCCGGTCAAAGACTGGCGTTGAACCTGCAACGACGCACGCGACTCATACTTTGGCGTCACCAGCGTGATCGCGAGCGCGACCAGCGCTAACGCTGCATACAGTGGCAGGAAGAATGCGATCTTGCGACGCCCAAGCACCTTGAACAGGCGCCCTCCCTCTTGGCGTTCGCCGTCGAGCTGTACAAATTCAGAATCGTTCATGGTATTCCGGGTCTGTTGCCGAGGGCCGTCAGGCGTCTTCGAGGTGGAGAGCAAACTCCCCAAGTTGGATCCGGTCTCCGACCGAAAGCACGTGCCGGTCGATCACATCGCCGTTAACCTGTGGCTTGTTGACACCACCGAGGTCGACCAGTGCGATGCTGTCACGGCGCACCTCCAGTCGCGCGTGCTGACGGCTGATGTGGCTGCTTTCGAGTTGGATGTCGCACTCCGGCGACCGCCCAATCGAGTAATCACCCAACGCGAGGTCGATCTCAGCCCGCTCACCCGCGCGGTTGGCGATGACCAGCCGGCCGCGCCCACCGGTGATCGGCGTGACCGTGCTCGCCACCGGTTTGTCTGGTGGTGTTGGGAACTGAGCAGCATCGGCCGGCAGCGCTCCGTCCACCGGAGGTTCACCGCGCAACACCGCGAGCGCGCGTTGCATGGTCTTCGCGCTGACTCGCCCCTCACGTTGCGCCGCGCTGACACTCAGGGCGCTGTCGAGCGCCCAGCCGAGTGCGCGCGGCACGCCACCCGAAAAGGCCATGGCGGCCGACACGGCCTCCTTGTCCACGTCGAGCGGCTCCGACGCACCCGCGATATGCCAACGCGTCTGGATGTACATTTCACATTCATCCTCGGTGATCCCGCCGAGTTCAGCCTGGAAGCGCGCCCTTGCCCGCAAACTCGTCGGCAAGGGCCGTGCGGCGTCAAAACTGCCTGAAACGACCGCAGTCAGTGGGCGGACACCGCTACTGACGTGGTTGGACAACAACACCACGTGCTCAAGCAACTCCGGTGGTGCCAGGTGGGCATCGTCTAAGACCAGAACCGCACGCTGGTCCTGTGCGACACAATCGTGCAGGAAGTGGCCGATAGCGCTGACCAGGGCTGCCGTCCCCTCCCGCTCGCGCGCGATGTCGAACCCGTCGGCAACCGCAAGCAAGAGTTCATCGGCGCTGTATCCCGCATAGCCGATGAAATTCAGTACGTTGCTTCTGTCTAACTCGAACGACAACCGCCGCAACAGTTGCGTCTTGCCGATGCCGTGCGGTCCGTTGAGGATGATCACCGGGTCACTCTGCTGCAACGCAACACACAGCGATGCAAACGCGCGCTCCGCCGCGTTGTACGGGACGTACCAGACCGGATCGGGAATGTCGGCGAACGGCGGCGCCTTCAGTTGGAAGTCTTGCAAGTACATGGTGTTATCGGCTTTCACAGGAACGGAGCACACCGCCGAACGCACCCTGTCGTGTGCGCAGACTCGCCGCGCACGCTGAATTTGGAGCACGCCTCAGCGTGTCACAGAAGTGACTCACTTAACTATGGGTCGAACTCGGCCAAAAAGAAAGCGCGCCGCAGATGAAAATGTCGCAAGCGACGCCACACCACCCGCGCCAAAAGGTTGGCAGCGGGCCGGTGACCCGTGCCCCGGCAGCCTGGCACACCCGCTGCTGGTCAATCCGGCAGCGATGCCCTCAGGCGCTGCAGCCCCCGACGCAAACTGGAAGTTTCAACCCGGCTGTCAACGACCAGCTGCTCGAGCTCACTGAGCCGGTGCTCCAGCGGGGTCGGCGTGCCGGACTCGGCGCCGAGCACACCCCGACAGTCGGACAGCTGATCGAGCAACACGCTCACAGCGTGCTTGCTGAGGCCGACATCGATCTCATCGCCCAGGCCGAAGAAGCCCGACAACGCCGGAAAATGCACACTGGGCCGGTCCGGGTCGGCTTTGGCCAGCGCAATCGACGCGAGACCGACCGGCGAGACCACCACCGTGCCAGCGAGCGAGGTTGGCTGGAGCATGCGGTGGTCAAGCAAGTGCCGCGAGAGCGCCTGCGTCATGTCGGGTGAGAAACCCAGCGCCTCCCCTGCTGCCCAGAGGTCGACACCCGCACCGCCGTCGACACGAGACCGGACGGCGAGGCAATGCAGCAACTCGAAACACTGCTCCGGGTTGTCACTCAACATGGCAGTCACACGGGAACCCACACAACCGACGAGTATAACGGGCCGTCAGGGGCTTTTCTGCTGCAGGCGGGTAATCAGACTGCTGGTGTCCCATCGCCGCCCACCCGAGCGCTGCACATCACTGTAAAAACTGTCCACGAGTGTGGTCACGGGCAACTGCGCACCGTTGCGACGCGCTTCGTCCAGGACGATGCCAAGGTCTTTTCGCATCCAATCGACCGCGAACCCGAAGTCGAACTCTCCCGCCGCCATGGTGGCGCTGCGGTTGTCCATCTGCCAGGACTGCGCCGCACCCTTGGAAATCACGTCAAACACCGCCTCAACATCGAGACCGGCTTTGGACGCGAAGTGCACCCCTTCGGACAGCGCCTGCAACAGCCCGCCGATGCAGATCTGGTTGACCATCTTGGTCAACTGGCCCGCGCCGACCTCACCGATCAAGCGGACGCGTTGCGCGTAGGCATCGATCACCGGCAAGGCCCGATCGAACACCGCCTGGTCACCACCGACCATGACGGTCAGCACCCCGTTCTCGGCGCCTGCCTGTCCCCCGGAGACCGGCGCATCGAGGAACGCTACCCCGCGCTCACCGCCGAGCGCCGCCAACTCCCGCGCGACCTCGGCCGACGCTGTGGTGTGATCGACCAGCACGCTGCCGCTGGCCATGCCGACGAAGGCGCCCGCCTCCCCAAGCACCACACTGCGCAGATCGTCGTCGTTGCCGACACAAACCATCACGCACTCGGCCCCGTCGGCCGCCGCCCGTGGCGTGTCCGCGAGCGCACCGCCGTGCTGCGCAACCCAGGCTTCGGCCCGCGCCCGCGTGCGGTTGTACACCGTGACATCGTGGCCGGCGCCGGCCAGGTGCCCGGCCATCGGATACCCCATCACGCCCAGTCCGATAAATGCGACTTTCATGGTCTCTTGTCCCTCATGCGCCAGCGCGCGTCAGTGTGTAGAAAGTGAGCGGCCAGTCGGTGCCGGCCTCGGGCCCGGGCTCGACAGCCCGTTGCTCCACAACCGACCAGTCACGCCAATCGAAACTGTCAAACCAGGTGTCGCCCTCGAACACCGCGTCGATGACCGTCAGATGGAGCGTATCAACCGCGTCAATGGCCCGTCGACACAGCTCCGCGCCACCGATGACACAGGCGGCGCGTGCTTCGGGCATCAACGCGGCGGCGCGTGCCCAAGCGTCTTCGAGCGATGAGACGGCGTACACGCCGTCCCACTGCCAATCGGCGTCCCGTGTCACGACCACCATCTCGCGCCCGGGCAGAGGACGGCCGATGTCTTCGCTGAAGGTGCGTCGGCCGACGATCAACGGGCAGCCCATCGTGCACGCGCGAAAGTGCCGCATGTCGGCGGGGATCCGCCAGGGCAAGCCGCCGGCCTTGCCGATCAGCTTGTTGCGGTCCATCGCCATCACCATGGAGCGGTTCATACGGCCACCGGGGCGGGAATGTTGGGCTGTGCGGTGTACCCATCGAACCGGATATCCGCGTAGCGAAACGCGAAGAGGTCCGTCACATCGGGGTTGAGCCACAGCCGTGGTAGCGCGGTGGGGCTGCGTGACAGTTGCAGGTCGGCCTGCTCGAGGTGGTTCTCGTACAGGTGTGCATCGCCGAGCGTGTGTACGAAGTCGCCCACCGCGTACCCGCAGACGTGCGCGAGCATCGCTGTCAGAAGGGCGTAGCTTGCAATGTTGAAGGGCACACCGAGAAACACGTCTGCACTGCGTTGGTACAACTGACAGGACAGGCGACCCTGGCTCACGTGAAACTGAAACAGGCAGTGGCACGGCGGCAGCGCCATGCGTTCCACGTCTCCCGGGTTCCAGGCGCAGACAATGTGCCGCCGGGAGTCCGGGTTGTCACGCAGGCCGTCGATCAGCACCCGGATCTGGTCGACGTGGTGTCCGTCGGGCGTGGGCCACGCACGCCACTGCGCACCGTATACGGGGCCGAGGTCGCCGTGCTCATCGGCCCACTCGTTCCAGATCGACACCCCGTTGTCCTGCAGGTAGCGCACGTTCGTGTCGCCAGCGAGAAACCACAGTAGCTCGTGCACGATCGACTTGAGGTGCAGTTTCTTCGTGGTCAACAACGGGAACCCGTCGGCGAGGTCGAAGCGCATCTGGTACCCGAACACCGAGCGTGTGCCCGTGCCCGTGCGGTCCGACTTGACGA
Source organism: Pseudomonadota bacterium (assembly GCA_039196715.1). Taxonomy (NCBI): domain Bacteria; kingdom Pseudomonadati; phylum Pseudomonadota; species Pseudomonadota bacterium. The sequence goes on along the minus strand of JBCCUP010000038.1, from coordinate 19,066 downwards.
CGCCGTTCTCCCGCACGTGGCGCAGCAGCTGCAGGTAGGTGTTCACGCGTCAGTGCCTCACCGTGCTGCCGCGGTTCAGGACCAGCAACGCACCGCCAACCAACACCATCGGCACGCTGAGAGCGTGTCCCATGGTCAACCAATCCGCGGCAATGAATCCGATGTGCGCATCCGGTTCACGGAAGAACTCGACCCCGATCCGGGCCAGACCGTAGCCGAGCAGGAACAACCCCGCCACTGTGCCCGCCGGTCTGGCCCGTCGCCAGTAGACACTGAGAACGACAAACAACAACAGCCCCTCGCCGACAAACTCGTACAACTGGGACGGGTGGCGCGCGAGAGGTCCGGCGCCGGGGAAAACCACACCCCAGGGCACATCGGTCACGCGACCCCAGAGTTCAGCGTTGATGAAGTTGCCCAGCCGGCCAGCTGCCAGGCCGATCGGTGTGACCCAGGCCAGGTGGTCGGCCACCACCAGGGCAGGCACCCTCGCATTGCCTGAGAATACAAGCCCGGCTAGCGTGACGCCGATCAGCCCGCCGTGGAAAGACATGCCACCCTCCCAGAGGCGGATCAACATGAGCGGGTCGGCAAGCAATGCATCGAAATTGTAGAAAAGGACGTAGCCGACGCGACCGCCGAGGATGACGCCGAGCACACAGTAGAAGATGAGGTCATCCACCTGTTGCCCGCCCCAGGGTGAGCGGCCCAGGCGCGCGCGCCGTCGCAACAGAAACCACGCCGCGGCAAACCCCACCAGGTACATCATGCCGTACCAATGAATCTGGACGATGCCGAGGTCGAGCATCACCGGGTCAATGCGGGGAAAGGGCATAAGCGGGGCGTCGGCCTGTGGCCATCCGATCGGCTGAAAAAAAACCCGCTTAGTATACGCGCCTACCGTCGGCTTCGGACACCGCCGGCCGCGCCGCCGTGGCCCGGTTCAGACCTCGTCGATCAGGCCCTGCCACCCTGCGACGAAATTGCGGAAGGGTTTCGGCGCGAGCGGCATGGTTGCGATGGCACCTTGCACCTGGCTGCACCCCAAGGCCCGCAGGTACCCGTATTGCTCGCGGGTCTCGACGCCCTCGGCAACGACCTTGAGGTCGAGGTCATCTGCCATGGACAGGATGGCCCGCACGATGGCGAAATCGTCCCGGTTGATCGTCAGATCCCGAATGAACGCGCGGTCGATCTTGATCACATCGATCGGCAGCTGGCGCAACAACAACAAGGAGGAGTAGCCCGTGCCGAAGTCATCGATGGAAACCGTGAAGCCGAGGCCGTGCAGCTCCGAGATCACCCGTGCTGCCACGTCGATGTTTCGGCTCACGGCGGTTTCGGTGACCTCGAGCTCGAGCGTGCCGGCACTGACGCCCTCTTCCTCCAATATTGCCCTGAAGCGATCAGGCAGGTCCGGAGACGCCACCTGCACTGGTGAGAGGTTGACTGAAATCAGCCCGGGCTTGAATCCCTCGTCCAACCACGCCGACACGTGCCGACACGCCTCTCGCAAGGCCAATTCGCCGAGTGCGTGAATCTGACCCGACCGCTCCGCGGCCGGAATGAATTGCACCGGGCTCACCCGCCCGAGTTCCGGGTGGTTCCAGCGCATCAAGGCTTCGGCGCCCACCACGGCTTCGGTGGCCATGTCGATCTTGGGTTGGAACCACAGTTCAAAGTGCCCATTGTCCAGGCTTGCGTTGATTTCGGACTCGATCTTCAGCGAGTTGTCCTGCTTCTCGCCAGGTTCCAGACCGGAAAACGCGATGACCGGAGACCCGACCGCGTGGTCCGCCGCGTCGAGTGCCAGCTCCGCCGCGTTCACCGCGTGCCGCGCTTTGTCGGCATCACCCGGCGCGAGCACCACACCGGCGTGCGCGGTGAGCGTGATGTGCTCGCTCGAGGCCGTGAGGCCGACACCGAGGGTCGCGCACAATCGCCCGACATGGGCATTCGCTCGCTCGAAATCGTCGACATCCGGCAACACCATTGCCAGCGCAAACCGGTCGTCGGCAATGCGCGCGATCAACGCATCGAAGGCGCCGCGCCGCGTCTCGGTGTCGAGTCGGTGAGCGATCTCCTTCAGCACGCGGTCAGCCGCTGCATAGCCGTAGCGGTGGTTGACCCGCGAGAAGCCGCGAATGCCGACGGCCACGATGCACAGCTGGCGGCCGCGCACAAGCTCATCATCGATGCGCAACAGCAGCGATTCGCGCGTCATCAGGCCCGTGAGTTGATCGTGAGACGCCTGGAACTCGAGCTGCTGTTCTTTCTCGACCACCGACACCTCGAGCGCCGAGGCCCGTGCCCTCTCCTGCTCGACGCGGTGCAGCGCTTCGAAGTGGCCGTGGACCTGATCGAGCACGAACTCCATCATACGCCCGCGCATGCCCGTCCAGGTTGCGCCTTCGCTGAGCAGCGCGATGATGTGGTGCCCCTGCGGGTTCTGAAAGTCGACGGGCGCCACCAGAATCGCCCCGTCGGCGTCCGGCAGCGTGCGCGGCCGCGGGGGGAACGCGCGCAGCGAAACGCGAAGCTTGCCGCTTTGTTTCAGCGCCCGGTACGCCGCCAACAGTGCGGGCACCTCGTCGTCAGAGATCACCTCGGACGCCCTGGATCCGTTTGGCACGGACACGTAGGCACAGGCCGTGAACCCGAAGAGGTCACGCAGCAGCTGAGTCGACGTCATCGCGAGCGCCGTGCGATCGATCGCTTCAACCGCGGCAATGGCCGTGTCGTTGTAGCCTTTTATCAGGTCGAGCGCGAGCCACTGGTGGTCGTGCCACTGGTCAAGAGACCGCGCAACTGCCTGCGGTCCGTTGAGTGCGCCTCGGTCAATCGATTCCATATTCAGCCTAGCGGAGGATCAGCGACTGCATCTCGGTGTAAATGTCCTGTCCCATCTCGTGTATGTCGTCAAAGGCGTCTTCAGAGAGGCCGGTGCGCGCCCAGCTCTCGTGACTCAGCGCAGGTACCAACCGCTGCCCCGACCGGCCCCAGGACAAACCGTGCGCCATCACGTCGGCGAGGTGTACCAGGTCAACATCCGGTTTCATTGCGTCATTGGGGCGGTGGTGCAAGGCGATCATGTCGGTCACGCTTTCGGGCAACGACCACGCGCGTGCCAACGCGCCGCCCACCTCGGCGTGATCGAACCCGAACAGCTCGCGCTCGATCTCGGCGAGATCCCGATCCTCTTCCTGCGCACGAATCAGGGCATCGCACATGTCATCGGCACGTTCCAACACCAGCACCAGCCGGCCCAGGTCGTGCAGCAGGCCACCGATGAACAGTTTGTCGGCCGCCCGGATACGCAGCTCGGTCGCCAGCGCACGCGCGAGCGAGGCTGTGGCAATGCTGTGTTGCCAGAACGATCTCATGTCCAGGATGCCGATCGGCAAGCGGCTGAACCGGTCGACCACGACGGTGGCGAGGATCAGGTCACGGACCTGAGATGTCCCGATCAGCACCAGTGCGCGGTGGACGGTCTCGACGCGCGATGAAAAGCCGAAGAACGCAGAGTTGGCCAGCGACAGCAGCCGCGAGGTGATGTCCGGATCGACGATCAGGATGTCCGCGAGGGAATCGGTGCTGGCAGTCGGACTCGCGAGCTCCTGTTCGAACCGGAGAAACACGTCGGGCAAGGACACCAGCTGCGTGACGTTGGCGACCAGTCCGTCGATCGTGTCTTCAGCAGGCTGGAGCACAGTCTGCTCAGGCGCGGAGCTCACTGGCCACCTCCACGAGCTTGTTGATCAGCGGGTGCGTGAGGTCGTTGAGCCGAAACCGTGACACCGCGTCCGTGTTCTCAGGCTGCGCTGAGACGAGCGCGCGCACGTCGTCCTCGGACAGCTCGACCATGACGGTGCTCATGCTGGCCGCTCGCAAGCGAGCGATGTCGTCGGATTGCAAGGCGGCGCCACTCAACGCAATGCACGACCCGTCGGGTCCCACCACATCAGCCCCAAGCACCTGGCCGGCCTCAAGCCGGTCTACGGCGGTGATACGTTTCACGTCGTGCCTCAACAGCTACCAAAGCACGGAACGATGCAAGAAGCCGACCCTCGAACCGCAGATGCGCATCGAGAAAAATTAAGCCTTGGTCATGTTCGCATACAGCTGACTAAGGCATCAGCAGCCGGCAGGTGACGGTCTTGAGGTACCGCGATTCCGGCATCGCCGGGTGAACCGGGTGGTCGACGTCCTGGTCACCGCGCGCGAGCCACTGGCTGATGCCCCCGCGGCGGTGCATGGCCGTTTCCACGGCCGCGAGCAATTCGTGTTCCGCCAGGTGGTGCGAACAGCTGCAACTGACGAGAATGCCACCGGGCTCGAGCACCCTGACCGCGTGCTGGTTGAGTGTGTGGTAGTGCTTGACGCCTGCTCGCGTGTCTTTCCGCCGGGTGATCAAGGCCGGTGGGTCCAGGACGACCGCATCGTAGCGTGCGCCCGACTCGCGAAGCTGTTTCAGAATCGCCAGCGCGTCACCAGGCCGTGTTTCGACGTCCACGCTGTTCGCGTCCGCGTTGCGACCAAGGGCCTCCAGCGCGTGTTCCGAGCTGTCCACCGCAGTCACCGACGCCGCACCCGCCACCGCCGCACCAACCGACCAGGCACCGACATAGCTGAACAGGTCGAGCACCCGACGCCCGGTTGCCCACCGCCGAAAGGCCAGGCGGTTGGCGCGCTGGTCGTAGAACCACCCGGTTTTCTGTCCGGCCGTGGGGTCAATGCCGAATTGCAGCCCGCCCTCAATCACCGACACCTGGCCTGGATGGGGACCCGAAGCGATGTCAACGGACAGATCGAGGCCCTCCAACCGGCGCGCGCGCGAGTCGTTGCGCCAAATGACCGTCGATGGCTGTAAAACGGCCTGCAGAGCCGTCAAGAGTTCGTCGCGTGCGCGATCCAGCCCCGCTGTGCCCAATTGCACCACCAGTACATCGTCATAGCGGTCGATCACCAGGCCGGGCAGAAGGTCACCTTCGGCGTGCACCAGGCGGTAATGCGGCGTGGGCAGCGCTGCTGCACGCAACGCGAGGGCCGCGCGCAGGCGCGCTTCGAAGAACGCCGCGTCGAGGCTGGCGCCGGCGTCCCGACTGAACACGCGTGCGCACACCAGCGTGTGCGGGTTGACAGTGGCCCGGCCGAGCCTGTCCCCCGCGTGCGACACGACGTCCACGGTGTCGCCAGCGGCGAACGCGTCGAGCGGTGAGCGCGTGACGTCGACTTCGTTGGAGTAGACCCAGAGGTGACCGCGCTTGATGCGTCGGTCCTGACGGGGTTTGAGAAACAGCGTGGCCATGCGCCTCACTCGGACCGACCGTCGCATCGCACTGTTCAGCACGCGGAGGCGGCCACGAAATCAGTGTGAGCGGATCGCCTGTCGGATCGGGGTCGCGCCGCTCGTCCGGGTTCAGGCCTGGAGCGCGGCGAGAATCTTGTCTTCGAGGTCGGTGCGAAGCGACAACGCCTTGCCGACCTTGCTCAGGTCCACCTCAAGCGTCGCCGCATCGTCGGCATCGCCCTCGTAGCCGTCGTACTTGTCGTTGAACTCGACCAGGTAGTCGGTAGTTTCTGCGATGGTCGGGTAGTACTTCTGTGCGGCTTCTAAGACCAGACGCCGCCGCTCGTGCCCGTCGATGATGCGCTGGTAGAGCTCGAAGTGGCCCGCGCCGAGGTAGTCCATGAGCAACTCGAGGAACGCGGTCAATTTTTCCGGCCGCAGGTCACCGCGGTCGCTGCCGTCGGCGTCGAAGGTCGAGACACCGGCGAGTTCACAGAACACCACAAACACGCTTTGACGCTCGTCCACGAGCTTCGACACGGTGCGACCGATGCCTTGTCGTCGATCCATTGCGGGGACCATCGTGTCCGGGTTCGGATTGTCCATCACGTTGTCAGTGCTCACAGGATCCATCGCCTTGTCGTGTGTTCCAGGTTGCGCTTCTGCACGGTACTGTCCGAGAGACAGCAAATTGTGTTCCGCCTTGGCAGCCGGACCGGCAATCCTTGCCTGCGGCGCGACCTGACATGCTACCAAAGTCACTCGGACTTCGGGGTGTACAGGCTCGTAACATAACACGAGAGTGACACCCCACGCGGCACCCGCGTCTCCGGGACAGCCAATTCGGCCACTGACACACCCGCCTCCCGGACCGACGTCGGATTGCCACTGACCAGGGGGTGCCAGGCGGGCAGATCCGCGCCCTCGTGCAACCGCCGATAGGCACAGGTCACCGGCAGCGCCGCTGCAAGCGCCGGCAGGGTGTCCGGGGTCAGCACGACGCAGGCGCTCACCTTCTCGGCGCGGTCATCGTAGCTGCGGCAGCGCACGGTCGAAATGTCCAACAAACGGCACGCCACACACGTGAACGCAACGGTGTCGCCGTCATCGAGCTTGTGCAGACAACACCGCCCGCAGCCGTCGCAAAGCGACTCCCATTCGGCACCACTCAAGGCCGAGAGGTCGCGTTCGCGCCAGAAGCTCACGCGGTGTCGAAACGCCGATCGATCTCAGCGACCTCGTCACGCGACCCGAGGATCACGGGCACGCGTTGATGCAGTGTGTCCGGCATCAGGTCAAGGATCGCCTCTCGCCCGGTGCTGGCCCGACCGCCAGCCTGCTCGACCAGGTACCCCATCGGGTTCGCTTCGTACATCAGACGCAGCTTGCCCGCTTTTCCGGCGGCTTGCATCGCGTGGTCATCGGGGTACAGGAAGACACCGCCTCGGGTCATGATTCGGTGGACATCGGCCACCATGGAGGCAATCCACCGCATGTTGAAATCGCGACCACGTGGACCGTCCCGCCCGGCCTGGCAGTCCGCCACGTAGCCGGAGACCGGTGCGAGCCAGTGTCGCGACCGGGCGGCATTGATCGCGAATTCGGCGGTTTCTGCCGGGATATCGAGCTGCTCGTGGGTCAACACGAAAGCCGCCCGCTCGCGGTCGAAAACGAATTGCTGCACACCCTCGCCGGTCGACATGACCAGCACCGTCGACGGGCCGTAGGCCACGTAGCCGGCCGCCAGTTGCCGCCGGCCAGGCTGGAGAAAGTCCGCGTCGGTCGGCGTTCCATCCGGCGCGGGCAACACGGAGAAAATGGTGCCTACGGTGACATTGACATCGATGTTGGACGACCCGTCCAGTGGGTCGAACAGCACGAGGTAGGGCGCGCCGCCCGCCACCGCGACGGCGTGGTCTTCCTCCTCAGACGCGATGCCGCTGGCAACCCGCTGGTGCGTGAGCGCCGCGACAAGCATGTCGTTGGTGATCACGTCGAGCTGCTTTTGGGTCTCGCCCTGAACGTTCGCGCTGTCAAGCGCCCCGAGCGTGCCCTTGAGCGCGCCGCGTTCGACCGCCACAGCGATGTCCGCACAACAGCCGATCAGGCACACCAGCAACGCGTGCAATCCGGGTTCGACACCCTGGTCGGCCATGACGCTGTCGACCCTGCGCACGGTTGCGCTGCTCATATCTCGACCATATCGAAGTCTTCCTTGCCGACACCGCAATCCGGACAGGTCCAGTTCAGCGGAATGTCCTCCCAGCGGGTGCCCGGCGCCAGACCGTCCTCGGGGGAGCCGGCCTCTTCGTCGTAGATCCACCCACACACGATACACATGTATTTCCTGTAGGCCATACGGCTCGGCCGTTCCTCGCGATTCGACGATTGGAAATTGTCCCACAGCACCCGGTTTCACCCAACCGCCGCGTCACCCCGACCGGCTGCCGGGCCTGCGGACCGGACGCGAGTTCGATACACTTCTTGATTTGCGTGCGAGACCCCATGCAACGCTCTCTGGCCCAGTTCGAGCGCGCCCGGCGCGTTATCCCCGGCGGCGTGAATTCGCCTGTACGCGCGTTCCGCGCCGTGGATGGCACACCGGTGTTCATCGACCGCGCCGAGGGCGCATACCTTCACGACATCGACGGTCGTTCGTACATCGACTACGTAGGCTCCTGGGGACCGATGATCGCAGGCCACGCCAACCCACGCATCGTTGAAGCCGTGACCGAGGCGGCCCAACGCGGGCTGAGCTTCGGCGCGCCGTGCATGCTCGAAAGTGACCTCGCCGAGCGCGTCCAGGCTCACTTCCCCAGCATGGACCTGTTGCGCATGGTCAGCTCCGGCACGGAGGCAACCATGAGTGCCATCCGGCTCGCACGCGGCTTCACCAACCGGTCGACGATTGTGAAGTTCGAGGGCTGCTACCACGGGCACGCGGATTCCCTGCTCGTCAAGGCCGGGTCCGGCGCGCTCACACTGGGTGTCCCGAGCTCACCCGGCGTGCCGCCGGAACTCGCGAAGCACACCCTGACCCTGCCCTTCAACGACGCCGAGGCCGTGCGCGCCCTGTTCGACGAACGCGGTGACGACATCGCCTGTCTGATTGTCGAACCGGTGGCAGGCAACATGAATTGCATCGCACCGCTGCCCGGCTTCCTCGAAACGCTGCGCGCGGTCTGCGATGCCACCGGTGCGGTCCTGATCTTCGACGAGGTCATGACCGGGTTCAGGGTGGCAAAGGGCGGCGCACAGGCGCTCTACAACGTCGCGCCCGACCTCACGACGCTCGGGAAAATTGTCGGTGGCGGCATGCCGGTTGGCGTGTTCGGCGGGCGGCACGACATCATGAACCACATTGCACCGCTCGGCGGCGTTTACCAGGCCGGCACGCTGTCAGGCAACCCGGTGGCGATGGCCGCGGGCATCGCCACCCTGGACATCATCGACGAGCCTGGCTTCTACGATCAGATCGAACAGAGCACCGCGTCGCTGTTGTCCGGTCTGCAGGCCGCCGCCGCAGACGCTGACGTGCCTTTCACCACACGTCAGGTCGGCGCCATGTTCGGTCTTTTCTTCTCCACCGAACCGGAGGTGAACAGCTTCGCCGCGGCGACGCAGTGCAACCTCGATCACTTCAAGCGGTTCTTTGCCGCGATGCTCGACCGGGGTGTCTACCTTGCACCCTCGGCATTCGAGGCCGGCTTTGTCTCGAGCGCACACACGCCAGACGACATCGCACGCACGGTCGACGCCGGCCGCGATGCCATGGCAACACTCAACTGAGGCCAACCGTGTTCACCTACCTCGACCCGACCGTCCGAGAGCAGCTCGTCGAGCGCGGCAGCCTGCGGCGCATCGGCACGGACGGCGAATTGCTCTCAGCCGACGGCCCGCTGCCCGAAAACAGCGTCGCCGTGAACCTGCTCGGTCCCATTCCGATGCCGGTCAACCTGCCCTCGGTCCAGACTGTCGTGCAGTGGTACGCGGCGGTGCGGTCCAGCGAACTCTCGACCGTCGAGGCGCTGGCAGCCGACATGCGCGACGGCGACAGCAAGCACCTCTTCGCCCACCTGGTTTCGTCGATGGCGGTGAACAGCGTGCTGGCAGTCGGCGAGCCCGGCGACAACCCGCTCGTCCGGGTGCACTCGAACTGCCTGACCGGTGATGTGTTCGGCTCGGAGCGTTGCGACTGCGGCCCTCAATTGGACACGGCGATGGCCCGAATCGCCTCGGACCCGAGCGGCGGCTATGTGGTGTACATGGCCGGCCACGAGGGGCGCGGCATCGGTTTGTGGGCAAAGGCCGCAACCTACCTGCTACAAGACGCTGGGCAGAACACCTACCAGGCCAACCGCAGTTTGGGACTGCCCGATGACAGCCGCGACTTCTCCGACGCCGCCACGCTGATCAAGCACTTTGTCGGCAACAAGCCGTTTCGCCTGCTCAGCAACAACCCCAAGAAACTCACCGACCTGCAGCAGCACGGGCTGACGCACATCACGCCGGTGAAGCACGTCTCCGCCGTCGGCGACTGGAACCGACGCTACCTGCAGGCCAAACGCGATTGGGGCCACAGACTCGACGACGACGACCTCGCAAGCGACCGCTGAGGGACGTCATGCACGGCCGCCCGGCACCACCTCGTAGCCCGCCTCCTCGGGCTCGTCGTCGGTCATCTCGGGCGGGAAGCCGGGGGCCAGAACCGAGAGACCTGTGGCCTCCTCCAGGCGACGGATGATGTTCGGCGACAGTTCCCGTTCACCGAAACGTGCAATCCCGTCGGCGAAGATCTCGATCAACTTCGGCGAGATCTCCAACGGCAGGCCTGCCCGGTCGGCCACGTCCTGAAACAGGCCGATGTCCTTGGCGACCAGGTCCATGGTGAACGAGATGTCTCGGCTTCCGTTGAGAATGACCTGGCTTTCGGTTTCGTGCACGAAGCTGGTGCCCGAGCTGATCCGGATGGCCTCGTAGGCGGTGTTGAGATCCATGCCAGCGGCCTTGGCAGTCACCAGCGCCTCGCAGCAGGTCACGAGGTTCGCGGTTGCGAGATAGTTGGTCAACACCTTGAGCACCGAGGCCGAGCCGAGCTCGCCGGTGTGCAGTATCCGGCGTCCCATGGTCTTGAGGAACGGGAAGATTCGCTCGAAAGTCGAACGATCACACCCGGCGAAGATCGAGATGTTGCCGGTGTCGGCGCGGTGGCAGCCGCCCGAGACCGGACAGTCGACCGCAGCCCCCGCCACGCGCGATGACGTCGGCGCCAAGCCGTTCGACCTCGGCCTGGTCGGTGGTCGACATCTCCATCCAGATCTTGCCGTCCGTCACCTCGGGCAACATCGCTTGCATCACGGTGTCCGACGCGGCGGGTGACGGCAGACAGGTGATGACCGCATCGCAGTCGCGCATCAACGCCGCCGGCCCCTCGGCGGCGCGGGCACCGCGGGCGACGAACGCCGCAACCCGCTCTGCATCGAGATCGTGAACCGTCAGGTCGACCCCGTTTCGCAACAGCGAGCCTGACAACTTGCCGCCGACGTTACCCAACCCGATGAAACCCACTTTCATGACCGTGTCTCCGTCTCAGCCACCACACCCTCAGCGGCGCAGCGTGCAGTCGATAGTGTGGAACAGAACGGCGCAATCGCACCTGCGGTGTGCACTGGCCCACCACCTGTGACGTGCCGTGTTACCGCCAGGCGAAGCGCGGCTGACCAACCGCGTCGATCCGCGTGGTGCGACCCAACAACGCCACCTCCCGAAACTGGTAGAGGATGGCGGCGGTGGGCGCGTACACCGTGGTGCCAACACTCGGCAAGTCGGAGTACAGTACCGGCGGCTCACCGTCCGTGCCGTCTTCGAACAGGGGAATGGCGTCGGAACGCAGCTCCCGAAACAGCACGGTGTAGACCGCAGCCACTTCGGCAGGATTGGGGGCCAGCGCGGCGTCGCAGCAGCCGTAGACGACGGTGCTGACACAGAACCCGGACCGCGTCTCGCAATCGTCGAGTTGGCCGAGCCGGTCGCCGTCGCTCAGCGACAAGCCGAGTTCCTCTCTCACTTCCCGAACCGCCGCCTGGTCGACGGTCTCGCCCGGGTCGAGCCGCCCGCCAGGCAGGGCGAACTGGCCGGCGTGGCGGTTGAGCGTCGCGGCGCGGCGGGTCAGCAACACGGCCGGCTCCGGGTCGGTGACGACCACCACCGCCACGGCGGCGGCCCTGAGACGGCGTGCTTCGGTGTCCAACCGGCGCACCGGGAAGCCTGCCAAGTTGGCGCGCACGGAGCCCGTCACACTGGCGAATTCAGGGGACACTGGCATGGACACGCTCCGAGTACGTCGGCAGTCCGCAGGGCGGACAGCGGTTGTGGCGTTTGCGCGACACACTGCGTTACCCTCAAGGCGCGCCACTGACACCGGTGACCACTCGAGGACAGCGTATGACCAGTCGCACCGCCAACGAAGACGCCCGCCGCATCAGTCTGCTCACCAAGAACACGCTGGCGTTGGTGTTGGCCGGCGGCCGAGGGTCTCGACTGCACGAGCTCACCGCGTGGCGGGCGAAACCCGCCGTGTTCTTCGGCGGCAAGTTCCGCATCATAGACTTTCCACTGTCAAACTGCGTGAACTCCGGGATCCGCCGGATCGGCGTGTTGACCCAATACAAGGCGCACTCACTGATCCGCCACCTCTCGCGCGGGTGGTCGAACTTCCGCTCGGAACTCGACGAGTTCATCGAAGTGTTGCCGGCCTCGCAACGCACTGGCGACGACTGGTACGTCGGCACGGCGGACGCGATCTACCAGAACCTTGACATTATCCACCGCATGGCGCCGGAGTACGTGTTGGTGTTGTCCGGTGACCACGTCTATCGGATGGACTACGGCCCGCTGATCGCGCAACACCAGCGCGCCGACGCGGACATGACCGTCTGTTGCATCGAGGTGCCATTGGACGACGCCCGCGCCTTCGGCGTGATGTCGGTGGACGAGGACAACTGGATCACGGGCTTTGAGGAGAAGCCGGCGTCACCCGCGTGCGTGCCCGGCAAACCCGACACGGCACTGGCCTCGATGGGCAACTACGTCTTCAGTACCCAATTCCTGTTCGAAGTCCTGTTCGACGACGCCGACGACAGCAATTCCAGCCGCGATTTCGGCAAGGACATCATTCCGAAGCTGATCGGAAAAAACCGCATTCAGGCGGTCCCCTTCCGCAACCGCAAGGGCAGCCCGGCCTACTGGCGGGACGTCGGCACCCTCGATGCCTTCTGGCGCTCGAACCTGGAGCTTGCGGAGATCGAGCCCAAACTCGATCTCTACGACCGAAGCTGGCCTCTGCTCACGCACCAGGAGCAGCTCCCGCCGGCGAAATTCGTGCTCGACAGTGACGAGGGCCGCGGCACCGCCATCGATTCGATGGTCAGTGGCGGGTGTGTGATCTCCGGCGGCCTGGTGCGCAATTCGGTGCTCTTTTCCAACGTGCGGGTGGACAAGGGTGCGGTGGTGGACCACACCGTGGTGCTTCCGGATGTGCGCGTTGGCAAAGGCGTGCGACTGCGCAACGCCATCATCGACCGCGGTTGCCACCTGCCCGATGGCCTGGTCGTCGGCGAGTCAGCCGAAGACGACACGGCCCGGTTCCGTGTGACCGAGGACGGCATCGTGCTGGTCACCGGGGACATGCTCGGCCAGGCCGTCCATTTCCGCCGAGACTGACCCGGCGGCACGCCTCCGGCGCTCAAGTTCCCCGTCAGACCGCCGAACTGCACCCTCAACGACCTTACTTTCTTGCAATGTCCCGCGGCGCCCGATGTGCGGTCGCCGATCGGGATCAGGGTGCACAGGCTTCATGGCGCAGATTTACATCGGGCGGCAACCGATCCTCGACCGATCGCAGGCAACCATCGGCTACGAATTGCTGTTCAGGTCAAACCAGCAAGCGTCCACCGCCAATGTGATCGACGGCGACCTCGCCACCTCGACCGTGTTGACCAACGCCATCAGCGAGATCGGGTTGGATAACCTTGTCGGCGGCCAGTTGGCCTTCATCAACCTCACCGAGCAGTTTCTCAGCAACCCGGACCTGCTCGACTGCCTGCCCCCCGAACGGGTGGTGCTCGAGATTCTCGAGACCGTGACCATCACCGACCAGGTGGTCGACGGCGTCACCCGGCTGATCGGCGATGGCTACACAGTTGCACTCGACGATTTCGAGTACAGCGAGGCCGCCGAGCCGTTGCTTCAGCAAGTGCAGATCGTCAAATACGACTACACCGTCACCGGGCCGGAGAAACTCGCGGAGCTCGCCCAGATCGACCGCGACGCGGGCCGCAAGGTGTTGGTCGAACGCATTGAAACCGTCGACGAGTTCAACACCATCAGCGCGATGGCGGTTGACTACTTTCAGGGTTACTACTTCGCCAAGCCGACCACGCTCAAGCAAACCGGCATCCCGTCGAGCAAGATTGCGCTGTTCGAGCTTCTGGCCAAGGTCAGCAACCCGGCCACCACGCTCGAGGAAATCACCGAACTCGTCACCCGCGATGTCGGGCTGTCGGTCAAGGCGTTGCGCTACGTCAACTCCGCTGCACGCCGGGGCACCACGGCGGTGGAATCGATCAGCCAGGCCTCGGTGTTGCTCGGGCGCAAGCGCCTGCGCAGCTGGATCAGTGTGATGTTGATGGCAAATATCAACGAAAAACCCGATGAGTTGATGAACCTCGCGCTCTACCGGGCGAAGTTCTGCGAAATCCTCGCCGAGGAGACCAACCTGGACAACCCCGAGTCGTGCTTCACCGCGGGCATGCTGTCGCTGCTGGACGTGATGACCGATTCGTCGTTCGAGGACATCCTCGAGAACCTGTCGCTCTGCAGCGATGTGCACGACACCTTGCTCGGCAAGCCCGGTCCGATGCGGGACATTCTCGACCAGGCCCGCACACTCGAACGGGTCGACCAGGGCACGCCAGTCGACGCGACCCAGAGTGCACTCGACGCGCACTACACGGCGATGCAGTGGGCCGCCTCGTCGATGCATCAGCTCAGCCAGGACGCCGGCTGAGCACACGCGACCGTACCCGCGGCGCGTCCCGCTCTGGTAGGTTTACGCTGTAGCCCCGCCTGCACCGCGCAGCGCGCCCGTGTATCCCAGACAGGACAGCAACCGGTCATGCACCGAGTAGACACCACACCGTTTTCAGACCAACGGCCCGGCACCTCCGGCTTGAGGAAAAAAGTCACGGTCTTCCAGCAACCGCACTACCTCGAGAACTTCGTCCAGTCCACGTTCGACGCACTGGGTGGCGTTGGCGGGCGGACCCTGGTGATCGGCGGCGACGGGCGCTTTTACAACGACCGGGCCGTGCAGGCAATCCTCAAACTGTGCGCGGGAAATGGTGTGCGCCGTGTGATCGTTGGGCAACACGGGCTGTTGTCGACGCCGGCGGCATCGCACCTCATCCGCAGCCACGCGGCGGACGGCGGCTTCATCCTGTCGGCCAGCCACAACCCCGGAGGTCCGAACGCGGACTTCGGCATCAAATACAACGCGTCGAACGGCGGTCCGGCACCGGAAACGCTCACCGAGGCGATCTTCGAGCGCAGCCAGCGGATCGACCACTACTCCACCGTGGACACGGTCGACCTCGCACTCGACCACTGCGGCAGCAGGCGCCTCGAGGCGTTGCAGGTCGAGGTCGTTGACCCGGTTGACGCCTACGCTGAGCTCATGGCGTCGTTGTTCGATTTCCCCCTGATCCGCGGCCGGCTGGCCGACGGCTCGCTGACCGTGCTGTTCGATGCGATGAACGCGGTCACCGGTCCCTACGCCAGGCGCATCCTGATCGACGAACTCGGCGCGCCAGCCAGTGCGCTGCTTCGCACCACACCGCTCCCTGATTTCGGTGGCGCGCACCCCGATCCGAATCTGGTGCACGCCGCCGAGTTGGCCGAACGCATGGTGGCCGACGACGCGCCGAGCCTGGGCGCGGCATCGGACGGTGACGGGGATCGCAACCTGATCCACGGAGCAGGCTTGTATGTCACACCGAGCGACAGTCTCGCCGTGATGACCGCCAACGCACACCTGATCTCTGGCTACGCCAGTGGGCTCCGCGGCGTCGCACGTTCGATGCCGACCAGCCGGGCCGTCGACCGCGTAGCCGACGCACTCGGTATTCCCGCGTTCGAAACGCCGACCGGGTGGAAGTTCTTTGGCAACCTGCTCGACGCCGATCGCATCACCCTGTGTGGCGAGGAGAGTTTCGGCACCGGCTCCAATCACGTTCGTGAGAAGGACGGTCTGTGGGCGGTGCTGTTCTGGCTCAACCTGCTCGCCGTGCGCGGCCTCTCGGTGAAGGAGCTGATGCTCGATCACTGGCACCGTTTCGGTCGCGACTACTACACGCGCCACGATTTCGAGGGCCTGGACGCCGGCGCAGCCCGCACGTTGATGGACAGACTGTCGACCGACATGGGAGAACGGATTGGCAGCACGTGGAACGGCGCAACCGTGACGCACGCCGATAACTTCACCTACGCCGACCCGATCGACCACAGCGAGAGCGCGAACCAGGGTTTGCGCTTCGGTTTCGACGACGGAGGCCGCATCGTGTACCGACTGTCCGGCACCGGCACTGCAGGTGCGACCCTCAGAGTGTATATTGAGCGCGCGGAGTCCGACCCCGACAAGCTGATGCTCGACCCGCAAGTCGCGCTGGCTGACTTGATCACCAGCGCCGCACAACTGGCCGACATCGAGGGCCTGACCGGTCGACGCACCGCAGACGTCATCACATGACCGCGTCGACAACCACCGCCGAGCCGCCACGAGGAGACGGGATGTCATCGCAACAGCACATCGTGATGGTGGCCGCGGAGAACGGCGCGTTGGCTGGCGGCAAAGTCGGCGGCGTGGGTGATGTCATTCAACACCTGCCACCGGCCCTCTCGCGTTACGGCTGCCAGATCACCGTGGTCACGCCGTCCTACGGCACGCTGCACCGGGCACCCGGCGCGCGACAGCGCACCGCCGTGACCACCCCGTTTGCGGGCAAGAGCGAATCCGTCAAGCTCTTCCAGGTGCCAACCGAGCTGCCGAACAAGTCGATCCGCCATTGGGTGCTGCACCACCCGCAGTTCGCTGCAGCCGGGTCGGGTGTGATCTACGCCAGTCACGACAACGACCCGTTCGCCCTCGACGCAACCAAGTTCGCACTCTTCAGCCAGGCGCTTGCCGAATTGCTCCTCGACGACCCGGAGCAACAGCCCGACGCCGTGCACCTGCACGACTGGCACACCGCATTTCTGTTGCTGTTGCGCGCCGCACACCCGCGCTACGCCCCCTTGCGTGCTATCCACAGCGTGTTCTCGGTGCACAACCTGGCGCTCCAGGGCGTGCGCCCCTTCGTCGAGGGTGAGGCGTCGTTACAAGCCTGGTATCCGGATATCGATCTCAGGCAGGCGCGCATTGCGGCAGACCCGCGGTGGCCAAGTTGCGTCAACCCGATGTTGGCCGGCCTGATGTTGGCTGATCAGGTCCACACGGTATCACCGAGCTACGCTGCCGAAATCATGCAACCCAGCGACCCGGAGATCCGGGGGTTTTCCGGCGGCGAGGGCCTGGACGCCGCGTTGCGCGGGGTGCACGCGGAAGGCCGCCTGCACGGCATCCTCAACGGCTGCGACTACCCCAACCCGAGCCAGCGTGCCGAGCGCGCCCGCAATCTGAGCGGAAAACGCACGGGTGCGTTGCCGGACATTCGCCAGTGGAGCGACTTTCTGGCAGCTTGCAGCCGAGAGCTCAGCCGGTGGGCAGCGCAGAAGCCGGTGCTGCGAAGCAGCCATTTCGTCGCAGGCCAGCGTGTGCACGAACTGGCGAATCGCTCAGTGCTTCGGCTGCTGACCTCGGTCACGCGCGTCACTGACCAGAAGGTCAAACTGTTGCTGCAAAGCGGCAACAACGGCCGCAGCGCGCTCGACAACCTGCTCGACGGGTTGGGCGACGACGGTCTCTACGGGTTGCTCGGCAGCGGCCAGGGGGACTACGAGCACGCCCTGACCCAGGTTGCCGCCGAACGCGACAACTTCCTGTTTCTCAACGGCTACTCGGACGCCCTCGCGAACGCGCTCTACAGCCGCGGCGACCTCTTCCTGATGCCCTCCTCCTTCGAACCCTGCGGCATCAGCCAGATGATCGCGATGCGCCACGGCCAACCGTGCCTGGTGCACGGCGTCGGCGGCTTGCGCGACACGGTGACCCACGGCAAGAGCGGTTTCGTGTTCACCGGTGAGAACCTCATCGAACAGGCCGACAACTTCGTCCACGCCGCGGTCGACGCCCTGAACCTGCAGCGGGGACAGCCGGAGCGTTGGCGCGAAATCAAATCCCAGGCTGCGGCCCAGCGCTTCACCTGGGATGTGGCCGCCAAACAATACAAGGCTGTTCTCTACGCACCGGCGCCGAGCGTGACCCTCGTCTGACACCCGCCGAGCGTCTTACTCCGACAACGACGCCAACACCTCGGGCAGGTGGTGCATGTCGGAAAACGCGATGCACCCCTCGGGCACGGCCTTGTCACGCGGGTTGTAGAACAGCGTGTGCATGCCTGCACGCAAGCCCGCGGTGGCCCCGGCCAGGCTGTCCTCAACCACCACGCAGCGGGTCGCCGAGACACCCAGTTCGGACGCGGCATGCAGGAACAGCGTGGGGTCGGGCTTCCAGGCCTGCACCGAGTAGGCGCTGAACAAGGCCTCGCCGAAGTGTCCAACCAACCCTGTCAGCCCGAGCGAGAAGCGCATCTTGTCCAGCGGTGCGTTCGATGCCACGCAGCGCGGCAAGCGGATGTACTCCAGGGCACGGTGCACACCGTCAATCGGCTGCAGCTCGTGTCGTGCAATCTCGCGCTCACGCCGCGATATCTCGGCCACACACTCGCGGCCGAGCAACTGTCCGTGCTGCGCGCCGATTTCCGCCACCATGTCCTCGAGGTTGCAGCCAGCGTACTCGGCGTCCAGGTAAACCGGGTCTGCGGTGATGCCGCGGATCGCGAGGCACTCCACCGTCGCCTGAAAGCAGAGCCGCTCGCTGTCGACCAGCGTGCCGTCACAGTCGAAAATCACCGCCTCAATCATCGAAGTCGAGCTCCGTCGGGTCGGCCAGCACGATGTGTTGTGTGCTCGCAGGGCGCGATGCAGCATCGCCGTCCAGTCGCAACTGGCGCAGGCTGTACCAGAGCAAGGCACGGCGCACACGCACCTCGGCACGCCCCGCTGTCATGGCGTAATCGAGTTCAATCGCGCTGCGTTGGCCCGGCGACAATCCGGGGTGCGGCGCGATGTGAAACCGGACCCACTGCTGCCAGTGCGTGTCCTCGGGCAACGCGCCGGCCTCGGCCTCGTCCGCAGCACGCCAGTCCAGGATGCGCGCGATGACGAAGTCCTTGTAGCGCGCGTCCTCGAGGCAGTAGGCACGCACGTGCCAGCGGTAGCCGTCGGAGCCGATCGCCGTGGGGGCGATGCCGCGCCAGCGGGCGTCTGCGGTGGAGAAGGACTGGTACTGCACGCTGATCGGTCGCGCCTCACGGATGTGCCCGAGCACGGCCCGCAGCGTCTCGGCCGGCAGTGCCCGGCTGGGCACCTTCGAGAGGGCGAGCTCGGGTGTCCAGCCGTGCACGTTCGGAACCCCCGAGGCAACCGTTGGCCGCTGGGCCCGCACCAGCGATTGCAGGTAGTCCTCGGCCGCGGGCGCGTAGCCAACCGGTGTGAAGCCCT
>JBCCUP010000037.1 GCA_039196715.1 Pseudomonadota bacterium | reverse complement strand
GGGACACTGAGTACTTCTTCCTGAAGATCAAAGACGCGTTTCCCGGTAAAGCGCGATGAACCAAACAAAAAACCCGGCGTCTGAACGACGCCGGGCTGAGGCTTGCAGAGGCAAGCGCGTGCCCAACCAGGCACGCGCTGTGAAGCACGCTCAGCGGGGTGCGAATTCGGGGTAGGCTTCGAGGCCGCACTCCGAGATGTCGGCACCGGCATACTCTTCCTCTTCGGAAATGCGCAGCCCGATCACCGCTTTGATCACCAGCCAGGTCACGGTGCTGGCAACGAGCACCCAGCCACCGATGACCACGAGACCGAGAAGCTGGCCGCCGACGGTTGCATCGCCGTTGCTCAGCAGGACCGCGAGAACGCCCCAGATACCGCACACTCCGTGCACCGAGATCGCACCGACCGGGTCGTCGACACGCATCTTGTCAAAGGTCACGATCGAGAACACCACGAGCACGCCACCGGCAGCGCCGATGACCGTCGAGAGCAGCGGCGTCGGCGCGAGCGGCTCGGCCGTGATCGACACCAGGCCTGCGAGGGCGCCGTTGAGCACCATGGTCAGGTCGGCCTTGCGGAACATCATGACCGAGGTGATCAGGGCGGCCACCACACCACCGGCGGCGGCGGCGTTGGTGTTGACGAAGACACGGGCAACGGCGTTGGCCTCACCGACATCAGACACCTTGAGCTCCGAACCCCCGTTGAAACCGAACCAGCCCATCCAGAGGATCAGGGTACCGAGTGTCGCCAGCGGCAGGTTGGCACCCGGAATCGGTGCTATGGAACCGTCTTCCCTGTACTTGCCCTTGCGTGCACCGACCAGCACTGCGCCAGTCAGGGCCGCCATGGCACCGCACATGTGCACCACCGCAGAACCTGCGAAATCCTGGAAACCGGCCGCATCGAGGAAGCCGCCGCCCCACTTCCAGTAGCCCTGAAGCGGGTAGATGAAGCCGCACATGACCACCGCAAACGCGAGGAAGGCGAACAGCTTCATCCGCTCGGCGACCGCGCCGGAGACGATGGACATCGCTGTGGCGACGAACACCACCTGGAAGAAGAAGTCCGAGTAGCCCGAGTAGTAGGTGTCGCCGCCGCTGGCGAGCACGGCCTCGACCGTGTTGTCCTCCGGGATCAGGGAGCCGAAGCCCGGCCAGTAGGCGCTGACGGCCTCGCCCGGGTACATCAGCGCGTAGCCCATGAGCAGGTACATGATCGAGGCGATGGCAAACAGGGCCACGTTCTTGGTGAGGATCTCCGCGGTGTTCTTGCCGCGGATCAGGCCCGCCTCGAGCATGGCGAAGCCGGCGGCCATCCACATGACCAGCACACCCGACACCAGGAAGTAGAAGGTGTCGAGCGCATAGGCGAGTTCAGTTACTGTCGATTCCATGGTCGTCCCCTTTTACAGTGCAGCGTCGGAGGTCTCACCCGTGCGGATGCGCACGGCGGCCTCAAGTGGCAATACGAAGATTTTTCCATCCCCGATGCGGTCGGTGTTCGCCGCGGTCTGGATGGCGGTGACGGCCGCGTCCGCGATGTCGTCGCTGACGGCCACTTCCACTTTCAACTTCGGCAGGAAGTCGACGACGTATTCCGCGCCACGATAGAGCTCGGTGTGGCCCTTCTGGCGACCAAAACCCTTGACGTCGGTGACGGTCATGCCGGTGACACCGATCTCGGCGAGTGCGTCGCGCACGTCGCTTTGCTTGAAGGGCTTGATGATGGCTTGAATCAGCTTCATCTGGTTTTCCTCTGTGAACAGTGCCCGTCAATGTCGCAACCGCTGTGCCAGCCCTTTTTTACTATATATATCAATACTTTATGAGAATTACAGGCGCGTAGAATATGGCTATTTGCACTTATTAAGTGCATGGAGATGATATGGACGCACTTTTTCAGTGCGTTTTTTGGGTCTGCGCTGCTGATGCACCATCTTGGTTCGCCACCCGGTGCGCGAGCCCCCTTCCGACGTGCCACAATGCCGCTGACACCCCCCAGTCATTCAGCCGATGTCTTCTCCGCCCCGCGCTGCCGCAGACCTCGCGGCCCGCTTGCACCGACGGCAGCCGTTGAAGGCCTGGTCGCTCATCATCACTTTCTTCGGCGACAGCGGATTACCGCGAGGCGGGTGTGTGCCGCTGTCGGTGATCGTCGCCGTGCTCGCCGAGTGTGGTGTGGACGCGACAACGGTGCGCACCGCGATCGCGCGCCTTACGCGAGACGGCTGGCTGGTGCGCGAACGCCGGGGACGCCGAAGTGACTACCGGCTCGACTCCCCGGGGTTGTCGACCTTCACCGATGCCGGCGAGCGGATCTACGCGCGCAACCCGCCGGCATTTGCCGAGCGTTGGGCCCTTGCAATCACCACATTGAACGCGGGCAAAGGGCGTAAGCAACTGCGCAGCCTGCTGCGCAATACCGGGTTTGGTGCGCTCGACGACACGGTGTTTCTGCGCCCCGAAAACAGGCCGATGCGCCCACTGCCCGACGCGGAAGGCGTGCATTTTCTGCGCACCGAGACGGCACCTGGCCCCTTGCCACCGGCACTGCTCGAGCGCGCTTTCGACCTGGTTGCACTCGATGCGCTCTACCAACAGTTCATCGCAGACGTCGACCCCTGGCTCGAACCACCTGCCCCCGACGACGGCGCTCAGTGCGCGGCCCTGCGCACCTTGTTGATCCACGCCTACCGACGTGTCGTGCTGCGCGACCCGCAGCTGCCGGATGATCTGGCGCCGACGCTGGTGCACCGCGCAAGGGCCCGCGACACCGCGGCTCGCCTCTACCGCCGCTGGACGCCCCGGAGCGAACACTGGCTGGACAGCGCCACCGACACACCGTGGCTCGCGGACGGTTCAGCCACGGTCTCGGCACGCTTCTAGCGTGACAATTATTAGATTGACGAATTGAAATTTGTCACATAATATTCGCCTGACACCCTCGCCTGATACCAGGAGACAGCGCATGTACTCACAAGGCCTGATTGGTGCCAACGGTGAGACCCACGAGGACGAGGCGTTCCTGGACGCGTTCCAGGCGCGGATCGACAACGAGGAGAAGATCGAAGCCAACGACCCGATGCCAGCGGGATACCGCCGCACCTTGCTCAGGCAGATCAGCCAGCACGCCCATTCCGAGATTGTCGGCATGCTGCCCGAGGGTAACTGGATCACGCGCGCGCCCTCGCTCAAACGCAAGGCCGCGTTGCTCGCCAAGGTCCAGGACGAGGGTGGACATGGCCTGTACCTCTACGCCGCGGCCGAAACCCTGGGCGCCTCGCGCGAATCGCTGATCGACGACATGCTGTCGGGCAAGGCCAAGTACTCGTCGATCTTCAACTACCCCACGTTGAGTTGGGCAGACATCGGCGCGATCGGTTGGTTGGTCGACGGCGCTGCGATCATGAACCAGATTCCGCTGTGCCGGTGCAGTTACGGCCCCTACGCACGCGCCATGATCCGCGTGTGCAAGGAAGAGAGCTTCCACCAGCGCCAGGGCTACGAAATCGTGATGGTGCTGGCCAACGGCTCGGATGAACAACGGGCGATGGCGCAAGACGCACTCAACCGTTGGTGGTGGCCTTCTCTGATGATGTTCGGGCCGCACGACAGCGAATCCGCACACGGCGAGCAATCCATGGCGTGGAAGATCAAGCGGTTCTCCAACGACGATCTGCGCCAGAAGTTTGTCGACGCCACCGTGCCACAAGCCGAGAAACTGGGGCTGACAGTCCCCGACCCGGACCTGTCGTGGAACGCCGAGAAGAACGACGGCGCAGGTGGCTACGACTTCGGGGCAATCGATTGGGATGAGTTCTGGCGAGTGGTCAAAGGTGACGGCATCTGCAACCGCGATCGGCTCGCCGCCCGCCGCAAGACCCACGCAGACGGCGCCTGGGTCAGGGAAGCTGCCGCCGCCTACGCCGAGAAAAACGCCGCACGCGCTGTGGCGCTCGAGGCTGCATCGTGACCACGCCCAACACGCCGCTGTGGGAGGTGTTCATCCGCGCACGACAAGGCCTGCACCACCGCCACGTCGGTTCGGTGCACGCAACTGACGCGACGCTGGCCCTGCAGGCTGCACGCGATGTGTACACCCGTCGCGGTGAAGGCGTCTCGATCTGGGTCGTGCCGGCGGGCGCAATCACGGCCTCCGACCCCGCCGACAAGGACATGCTGTTCGAACCGACGTCGGACAAGATCTACCGCCATCCCACGTTCTACGACATCCCGGACGACGTGGGTCACATGTAATGCAGCAGGCGCTCTTCAACACCCTGATTGCCTGGGCTGACGACCAGCTCGTGCTCGGCCACCGCCTGAGCGAATGGACCGGCAAGGCGCACGCGCTCGAGGAGGAACTCGCGCTTGCCAACATGGGACTCGACCTGGTCGGTCAGGCCCGCAATCTGTATCAGTACGCCGCAGAAGTCGAGGGGCTCGGCCGCGACGAGGACCAGTTGGCGTACCTGCGCACCGAACGCGAATTCCGCAACCTGCTGCTGCTCGAGCGCCCGAACACCGATTTCGCCCACACCGTGCTGCGTCAGTTCTACTACGCCGCTTTCATGCAACGTTACTGGGCTGCCCTCACGCACTCGACCGACCCACAGATTGCCGCAATTGCCGCCAAGGCGACGGTCGAGATGCAATACCACCGGCGCCACAGTGCCGAGTGGGTGGTGCGACTCGGTGACGGCACGGACGAATCCGCGCGCCGCATGGCCGAGGCCGTCGACAGCCTGCACCGGTACACCGACGAACTGTTCGACTGCAACGCCGATTTGAGCGCCTTGGTCGAAGCGGGTGTCGCGGTTGCCCCGAGCACGATTCGCGCGGACTGGCAGGCGGACATCGAATCCGTTTTCACGCGGGCGACCCTTGCGTTGCCCGACGCCGATGTCCCCGGCCAGCGCGGCGGCCGCGCGGGACTGCACACCGAATTTCTCGGATTCCTGCTCGCCGAAATGCAGTACCTGCAGCGCAGCCACCCGGGCCAGACCTGGTAGCCGATGTGAACGTCGCCTCTTTCGACAGCGCCGCCCGCCAACGCGAGGCCTGGGCCGTGGCCGCAGCGGTACCCGACCCGGAAGTGCCCTGTGTCACGGTAGCCGACCTTGGCATACTGCGCGCGGTGCGCGTGGAGGCCGATGGCGCTGTGGTCGCGACCGTTACACCCACCTACTCCGGTTGCCCCGCCACCGCGATGATCGAGGCGATGGTCGCGAGCGCGTTGCGCAAAGCCGGCTACCGGGCTCGCGTCGTCACGCAACTCAGTCCAGCCTGGACCACCGACTGGATCAGCGACGCGGGCCGAGAAAAATTGCGTGCCTATGGCATCGCGCCGCCGGTGGTCCGCACACCCGACCCGGACGCGCTGTTCGATCAGCCCGAGGTCGCATGTCCACGGTGCGCCAGCGTTGACACCGAACAGCTCGCCGCATTCGGCTCGACGCCGTGCAAAGCGCAGTACCGGTGCCGTCGGTGCCACGAACCCTTTGACTATTTCAAGTGCCACCGCCAGTTCGGCTGAACGGCGCCGCCACCGGATCAGACCATGTCAGGTTTTCATACCCTCACAGTCGACAAGGTGCAGCGCGAGACACCCGACGCCGTGTGCGTGAGTCTGGTCGTGCCGGACGCACTGCGAAATACATTCGCCTTTCAGCCCGGTCAATACATCACGCTGCGAGCGGTGCTCGAGGGCGAGGACGTGCGACGCCCGTACTCGATCTGCTCCACACCGGCTGACCGACTGTTGTCCGTCGGCATCAAGGCGGTTCCAGGCGGGCGATTTTCGACCTACGCCAACACCGTGTTGCAAGCGGGCGATGCGCTGGAAGTGATGCAGCCGTTCGGTCATTTCGGTTTCAATCCGGACGCTTCCCGTGCGCGCCACTACGCGTTGTTTGCCGCCGGCTCCGGCATCACACCCGTGCTCTCGATCGCGGCCAGTGTGTTGGCGATCGAACCCGACAGCCGTGTGTCGCTGTTTTACGGCAACCGTGACACCACCTCGGTGATGTTCAGAGACGCGCTGAACGACCTCAAGAACCGCCACCTTGAACGCTTTGATGTCATGCACTTCCTCTCGCGTGAACCCCAGGATGTGGCACTGCACGCCGGTCGTCTCGACGGCGACAAATTGCGCGACGTCATCGACAGCGGTTACCTCGATCCGGCCCAGGTGCACAGCGCGTACCTGTGCGGTCCGGGTGCGTTCATCAGCGGCCTGGAGACCGCGCTTGCCGACGCCGGTCTGACCCCCGATCACATTCACCACGAGCGGTTCACGACCGACAGCCAGGAGGCCGATGGCGACCCGGCCGACGCGCCGACACCGCGCGGTGCAGACGTTCAACAGGGCTGCGAAGTCACCGTGCACCTCGACGGCGCGAGTCGGGTATTCTCGCTCGAGGCCTCCGACGCGAGCGTGCTCGATGCCGCCCGCCGCAACGGTATCGAGTTGCCCTGGTCTTGCAACGGTGGCATGTGTTGCACCTGCCGTTGCAAGCAACTCGGCGGCGACGCCAGCATGCGGGTGAACTACTCGCTCGAGCCGTGGGAAGTGGAAGCCGGCTTTGTGCTCGCGTGCCAACTCGAACCCACGTCCAACCGGCTCGAACTCGATTTCGATGCGACCTGACGCGGCGCAGGTCTACAGCGTTGCCGGCCTGCGACCGGTCGTCGACCCCGGCGGCTACGTGCACCCGACGGCCGTGCTCGTCGGGGACGTGATCATCGGGCCCGAATGCGACATCGGCCCGAACAGTGTGCTGCGCGGCGATTTCGGTCGCGCGCGCCTGAGCCGAGCAGCCCATTTCCAGAAGACCTGTGTCGCGCACAACGTCCCGGGGGAAGACGCGACCGGCGAAGACCACGGTCACATCGGCCACGGCGCCATCCTGCACGGCTGCCACACTGGCGAGAACGCGAACCGACTGGGTCGCGCCAGCCGGGCACCTGATGGTTGGCAACCCGGCCCACGTGGTGCGCGAACTCGACCCCGGTAAGATCGACTGGACGCGGCAGGGCACGCACGGGTACCGCCGGTTGGCCCTGGACGCACCGACCCGCTGGGGGGTGCGCACACCGTTAGTATAAAAACAACCTAGCTGGCCGCGCGACCCGCGCTACGTGTTGCGCCGGACGTCGTATCGGGACTGATTCCGGGTCCCGGCTGACGGTGTTCGGTGCAATCGCCTTCACGCGTTGCATCGCCGCACCGCTCTTCTCTATAGTGGGGCGGTGCCGGCGCAGGCCAGCTCTGGCACCCACGCGTCAGGTTGTGCGACTGCAGTGTGGCTCGAGGCAAACTCGGTGGAGCTGCAAGGGGGCACGGCGCGCCGCTGTCCGCTCGCCGGTTTCGGTGGGAACCCACCACCGCGACCCGAACGTCTTCAAGACACTGAATCAGGAATGGACAGCCACAGATGCTCATTTTCAAGAGACGGGTGGGCGAAACCTTCACGGTGGGAGACAACGTCACGGTGACCGTCGTCGAGGTGCAGAACGGCCGCGTGCGGTTTGCCATCAGCGCGCCAGACCACACCCCGGTGCACCGCGAAGAGCTGCTGTCGCACCGCGCACCAGAGGGCGCGCCACACGAAAAAGGCAGCGACGCCTGAATGCAAACACGCAGCCGAGACTGCGCTGCGCTCTCGGCCCTAGGACGCGACCGGCGTCAGCCAGTCACGGTAGCGCTCGGCGCGACCGCTGACTGCGTCGAAGTAGAGCGTCTGCAAACGCTCGGTGACCGGTCCGCGTCCGCCCGCACCAATGGCGCGGTTGTCGACTTCGCGGATGGGCGTCACTTCCGCTGCGGTGCCAGTGAAGAAACACTCGTCGGCGATGTAGACATCGTCGCGGGTGATGTTGCGCTCAACCAGCTCGATGCCAAGGTCTGCGCAGAAGCGCATGATCGTGCGACGCGTGATGCCGTTGAGCGCCGAGGTGAGCTGCGGCGTGTAGACGACGCCATCCTTGACCAGGAAAAAGTTCTCGCCGCTGCCCTCGGACACGTATCCGTCGACATCGAGCATCAGGGCTTCGTCGTACCCGTCGGTGAGCGCTTCCTGCAGCGCGAGCATCGAGTTGATGTACTGACCGTTTGCCTTGGCGCGGGTCATGCCGATGTTCACATGGTGGCGCGTGTGCGACGAACAGCGGATGCGGATGCCCTTGGTCATGCCATCGTCACCGAGGTAGGCCCCCCAGGGCCAGGCCGCGATGATCACGTGGGTGCTGAGGTTGTCCGCCCGCAAGCCCATGCCCTCTGATCCGTAGAACGCCATGGGACGCAGGTAGCACGCGCCAAGGTTGTTCTCCGCGATCACGCGCACTTGCGCGGCGTCGAGCTCCGCGGCGTCGTAGGGCATGTTCATGCGCAGGATTTTGGCCGAGTCCAGCAGACGCTGGGTGTGGTCGTGCAGTCGGAATATCGCAGGCCCGGAATCGGTGTCGTAGGCACGCACGCCCTCGAACACACCGAGTCCGTAATGCAAGGTGTGCGTCAACACGTGCACCTTCGCTTCCCGCCAGGGCACCATTTCACCGTCGAACCAGATCAGGCCATCGCGATCAGCAAAAGACATTGTTCGTTCCTCAGCCACGGTGTACGTCCGAAGCCATCATGAGTTGTTCCCAGATCGCGCTAACGCGCGCTCTGTGTGCATCCAGGGTATCGGTTCGCATCGCCAGCGGCGAACCACCCTCCAGACTGAGTCGGTGGGCGGTTTCGCGAAAGTACAGGTACGCGTCCGAGAGTTCTGTCGCGGTCCGATGCGTCAGCACACCACACGCCGTCAGGCCGTCCAACAGCCGCACGGTGTCGGTGGTGTCCACCAGGCTCGGCGTCTCAGACGCTGCGCTCAGAACCGCGTATTGAACCATAAACTCGATATCGGCGATACCGCCCTCGCCCTGCTTGAGGTCGACCCGACCGGGGGCCGTGCGCACGAGTTCGGCGACCATGCGCGCCCGCATGTCGAGCACCTCAGCACGCACTGTGTCGCTGTCGCGCGGGCGACACAGCACAGCCCGCCTGAGGCGCTCGAAGCGCGCGCGATCATCCTCACCGCCGACGACTGCGCGGGCACGGATCAGCGCCTGGTGCTCCCAGGTCCGGGCCTTGGCGTGCTGGTACCGGTCGAACGCGTCGAAGCTGCTGACCAACTGGCCGGCGCGCCCATCGGGTCTGAGCCGGTGGTCGGTCTGGTACAGCACACCCGCGGGTGTCAGCGCCGTGAGGAAGTGGCTCAAGCGTTGCACGAAGCGCGCGTAGAACCGGGCGTTGTCGAGTGGCTGGGGACCGTCCGTGCGCTGGTTCGAGCCGGCCGAATCGTGCAGGAACACCAGATCCAGGTCCGACCCGTATCCGAGCTCGAGGCCGCCCAATGTGCCGAAGGCGATCACCGTGATACCGGGGGATCGCCTCGGGTCGCTGTCCCCGCACCGCGGCTGGCCGTGTCGCGCAACCAGGGCCTGCCACACACAGTCGGTCGATACCTGGAGCACCACCTCGGCGAGCAGACTGAGTTGCGTCGACACTTCACCGACCGTGAGCGCGCCGAGTACGTCGGCGATTGCCACGCGCGCGGTGACGCTGTGACGCACCTGCCGGAGCCGATCCATGCGCTGTTCGAGGTCACCGACGGGCACGGCGGCGATACGTTCGGTGAGGTCGGCCAGCAGCGCATCGCGCTCGATCGGCTCGCGCAGCGTGTTGTCAGCCAGCACATCGTCGATCACGATCGGGTTCCGAACGATGTAGTCACTGATCCCGCGGCCGGCCTGGCAGAGTGTCAGGAGCAGGTCGAGTGCCGCCGGGTGGTCGATGAGCAGCTGTGTGTAGGTACCCCGCCCGGCGATACACCGCACCACGTCCAGCGCGCGCTCGAGGGTTTCAGTCGGTCTGTCGACGGAGGCCACCGCATGAATCAAGCGTGGCACCAGGCGATCGAGCCGCGCCTGACTCCGCGCCGAGAGCCGACCGTAGAACGCGCCGGCGCGCAACGCCAACAGGCGTGACGCCACGGCGTCGGCCGCACCGAAGCCGTGTTCAGCCAGGCTGCACACGAGCTCGCCACGATCGGCGTCGGGCGTCCAGAGGGCGTGCACGTCGACGGGCGACGCGTCGTCCGAGTCCATGGCCAACACCCTGCTGAACAGCGTCTGCACGCGCTCGCGCAAGGTGGCGAGGTCGGCCTGCAGCTTGGACCAGTCGCGCCGGCCCAGCGCCAGGACCAGGCGTTGTCGTGTCGCGGTGTCCTCCGGCAGTGTGTGCGTCTGTAGATCGGCGATCATTTGCAGGCGGTTCTCGAGCACGCGCAAGTCGCCGTAAGCCTGCGCCAGAAACGCGTGTTCTTGCGCAGAGATCAGGCCCCGGTCCGCCAGAGCGGCCAACGCCGACATCAACGACTGGCCTTGCAGCCGCAGGTCCTGACCGCCGCGCACCAATTGGATGCTCTGGACGATGAACTCGATTTCACGGATGCCACCCACCCCCCGTTTCAGGCAGTGCTGCCGCCCCCGGCGCGCCGCGTCCGTGGCAATGGCGCGTTTGAGTTCACGCAACGACGCAAGCACGCCGTAATCGAGGTAGCGGCGGTAGACGAATGACCGGATCAGTGACGCCACCTCACGCCGGTCGGCGCTGTCGCCCGTCAACACGCGCGCTTTGACCAGGGCATAGCGCTCCCAGTCGCGGCCCTGGGTCTGGTAGTAGGCCTCGAGGCCATCGAGGCTCATGGCCAGCGGTCCGCTGGCGCCAAAAGGACGCAAGCGCGTGTCCACTCGGAAGACGAAACCCTCGCCAGTCACTGAATGCAACAGGTCGATCGCCTGTTGTGCCACCTTGGTGAAGAACTGGCCGTTGTCCAGCCGTCGTCGCCCGCGCGCGTCCACGCCACGGGTTTCACCCTCCTCGCCAAACACGAAATACACGTCGATGTCGGAGGAGAAATTCAGCTCCCCGCCACCGAGTTTGCCAAGGGCCACCGTGACCAGCCGTTGCGCGCGGCCCCGCTGGTCGAGCGGTTCACCGTGGCGCGAGACCCACGCGGCGTGGCTGTGCGCCACCGCCGCCCCGACCACACTGTCCGCAAACGCCGACAATTCGCGCAGCGTCGCGTGCACGCAGGGCTCGAGATGCAGCAGGTCGCGCCAGGCGATGCGCACCATCTCGCGGCGCCGCAGTCGCCGCAGCGCCGACTTCGCCGACGCGAGGTCGGTGCCCGCTCGCCGCATCGCCTCGTCGACCAGCGCCTGGTAGTCCGCGGCTGTTCGCGCGACGTTGAGCGCCCCGTCGAGCAACGCGGACAGCAGCCCCGGGGTGCTGAGCAGGGCCTGCGAGGCAAATTCGCTGCAGGCAGCAAGGTGCCGCAGCTGCACTCGGAGCTCCGCTGCAGCCTCGTCGTCCGCCAGCTCGCCCCGCGCTACCAGCGCCGCCACCACGCGCTCGCCCCGCTCCGCCAACGGCGCCGGTATGGGGGTGCTGCTCAGGGGTGACACGGGCAAGGCGTCCATCGACCACGGGCCCACCACGTCTTTGCGGAACAGCCGTTGTACCATAGGCAGGTCCGATCCCGGTCGATGCCGACACCCCAGCCACGCGCATGCTCACAGCGTCTCCAGAGCCCCAGCCCACGTCGCCTGCTCACCTTGCGTTCGACGCCGTCTGCGTGCGGCTCGGCGGGCAGGATATAGTCCGAACGGTCAGTTTCGATTTGTCTGCTGGCGAGATCGGGTGTTTGCTCGGGCCCTCGGGTTGCGGCAAGACCACGATCCTGCGCGCCATTGCCGGGCTCGAGCGTATCGATGCCGGATCCATCCAACTGGGCGGGGAGGAACTCTGCAGCGCCTCGCGGCACGTGCCCACCGAGCTACGCGGTGTCGGTATGGTGTTCCAGGATCTGGCGCTGTTCCCGCACCTCGACATCACCGCCAACATCGGCTTCAGTCTGGCCGCACAGCCGCGCAATGCGCGAAAGGCACGTGTCGAGCAGCTGCTCCGGTTGATCGACCTGCCCAACGCCGGAAAGCGCTTTCCGCACGAGCTGTCAGGCGGCCAGCAGCAGCGGGTCGCACTCGCGCGGGCCATCGCCAACCGACCGGCCTTGCTGCTGATGGATGAACCCTTCAGTGGCCAGGACGCCGAGCGACGGGAAATGCTCGCGCGGGATGTGCGAGACCTCCTCAAGCTCGAGGGCATCACCGCATTGGTGGTCACCCACGATCAACTCGAAGCCTTTGCGATTGCCGACACCATCGGCGTGATGAATGCCGGCCAGATCGCACAGTGGGACGTTGCCTACACGCTCTACCACGAACCCGCCGACCGCTTCGTTGCAAACTTCATCGGCGAGGGCGTGTTGCTCTGTGGCAGCGTGATGAACGCGCACGCGTTGATGACCGAACTCGGCGAAATTCCGCTGCAGACACCCTCGCCTTTCGAGGTCAACACGCCGATCGAGCTGCTGGTGCGACCGGATGACGTGGTGCTGGACGAGCGGTCGGCGTACACGGGCGACGTGGTCGAACGCAAATTCCGCGGCTCCGAACACCTCTACACCGTGCGCTTGCCCGGCAGCACACGCGTGCTGTGCGCCGCGCCGAGTCACCTCGATCGTCGGGTGGGTGAGCAGATCGGCGTGCGACTGGCGCTCGATCACCTCGTCGTGTTTCGCCGCGACGCGACGCTGGAAGCGCCGGTCTGACGCCGTCAGCGCGGCGCCGCCACCCTGTCGGAATCGCAGTCGCTGCGCCCGGGTTCGTCCTCAGCGCTCGGACCACCCGACTGCCGAGCAACCACCGCCCCGTTGCGCTCACCACAGGCCCACACCTCCGCCACGTCCTGTTGCAACGCAGCCGTGGGCGGCCCGACAACCACCGCAGGCGCCGGGCCCTGGGACAGCATCAGCCAACCGAGCAGCGCCAGCACGGCACTGTACGGCAGGCCACGGCTGACACGCCGCGTCACCCAAGCCACCTGCGACGCAATCCGAGCAATGCCAACGCACTCAGCAGCAACCACGACAGCGCACCCGAACTCGCGTTGTCGGCGCCCGTGCCCAGGCTGCCGATTTGCACCGGATAGACGAAGGTGCGTGCATCGCGCCCGTCAGACACGGTGGCGCGGATCACCGCCGAGCCGGCGGTGGCCACGCGGCCGCGAATCACACCGCTCGCGGCGTCGAAGCTCAACCCGGCCGGCAAACCCGCGACCTGGTAGCTGAGTCTGTCGCCGTCGAGGTCCTGGCCATTGAGGCTGATGTCGACGGCCTCGTTGACACCCAGTGTGAGCGCACCCGAGCTGGCCAGGGTCGGTGGCGTGTTGTCGTCGCCGTCCAACACCGTGTCGAAGTCGCGGTCAACACCGACCCGAGACTCGGTGCCGGCCATCACGAGGGTCACGGTCAGACTGCCGGCGCTGCTGGCGTCCACCAGCTGATCAACCGTCACGGCGACGGCGCCCGCGCGGTCGGGGACGAAACCCGTGCCGGCGTCGTACCGGTACCCGAACCACCGTGTGCCGTCGTGGCGCTTGGCCACGAGCGCCAGGTGCGGGTGACTGGCGTAGCCGACCAGCGTGTTGATCCGCTGCCGGTCGGCCAACGAGGGCGTACCGCGAACCGTGTGCTGGCGTCCGAGCGCCGCGTGGCTGTCCTGTCGCAACTGGGTCACGGCCAGGCCATTGTCCGGTCCGTCGAACGCCAGCAGGGCGGCGAGGATGTCGGCGTCCGGTACGGCCGCCATCAGGCTGTCGGCGCCATCGTGAAAAAAACCGAATCCGCTGGTTGACAGGTTGCCGTCGTCAGCGTTGAAACCGAGGCGCTTGTAGAACTGCACGAAGTCCGGCGGGATCACACTCTGACCCAACGCGTTCGATTGCACGTCGCTGCGACTGAGGTTGTTGCTGTGGCAGCCGATGCAGGCGTTCAGTTTCTGTCGGCCCAACACGGCGTCACCGGTCGCCGCCACCGGATTGTCCGGCAACAGCACACTGCCGGGCAGGCTGTTGTTTTCGTTGCGCCAGGGGCTAGGCGGAAAATGCACACCGGACAGGAAGTCTTCGAACTCGCCGATCTCAAGGCCATTGATCGGGGTCGCGGCTTGCAAATTAGTGAAGGTTTGCAAGAAGTCGCGAAGCTCGCTGCGATCGCCACGCCAGTGCATGTTGGGGTGGCGAATGGTGTCGAGCAGCGGCTGGGTGCGCATCGCACTCTTCATCGCGTGGTGCAACACACTGTTCTCGCCATCGGGCTTTCCGAGGTCCCAAACCAGGCGGTCGGTGCGACCGTCAACGTGGCAACTCGCACAGGCGAGGTGACCGTGACCCGAGCCCTTGTGCGTGTCGTAGAGGTGTGGCCTGCCAAGTCGAATGGACTCGTGCGTCGGGTCGAGAAACGCGGTGGTGCTGCGCTCCGCCAGCGGCTCCAGGGTGAATTCGGTGACGGTACCGTCGAAGCGATTGAGCGCAAAACCACGCCCCTGATCGGCAAGAAGTGCAAGTCCGGTCGGGCCCTGCCCAAGCGCGAGTTGGCCCAGGCGCTGACCGTTGAGGTCGAGCACCACGAGGTTGTTGGACCCCATCCCGGCCACGTACATCCGGTCGCCGCTCGGGTGCCACTTGACCGCCCGCGGGTCGCCGATGCTTTGTTGGCGCAGCACCTCGCTCGACGACGACCGCGTGTAGTCGATGTGGGGGTTCAAGTCGAAATTCTGACTCGGTTGCCCGGGCGTGAAGCGCGCGAACTCGACCCGCGCAAACACACCATTGAGGTTCGGTTCGAAGCGCCGGTGGTTGTCCGAATCGATGCCTACCGCCGTCACATCGCCAGTGACCGGGTTCGCGTCCAACGCCATCAGCATGGTCATCAAGCCGGTCTGGTAGTTATCGATGCCGAGTGTGGTTGCGTTGATCACCACCACGTCACGGTCCGGCAGGCGCCACGCGGTGCCGCGGCCGCTCGCGACAGCTCCCGCACCGGTCAAGAACCCGCGCCAGTCATTGCCGGCGTCGTCACGCCAGGCGCCGTCGGCTGTACCCTGCACGATCAGCGTGCTGAACCCCGGGTTGCCCGCGGTGAGTGGCGGCGAGAACTGACTGCCCTGATTCGGGACGGGATTGACCCCGCCCGTGGGGGTATCCACGCGGCTCACGACGTTCTCGGTACCGGGCACCGCACCGCTCGTGACCGGCCCGGGTCGGCCGCTGAGCACGGTGGTGTTGCTGCCGCTGAAGAACGACGACGCGTACACGCGCAGCCCGTCCGGACTGACGGCGAGTGCGCGGGGTTCCTCGAAACCGGCGTCGATACGACGCGGTGCCGTGTCGAGATCGGCGAGGTCGTACACTTCGATCTGGTTGGCGTCGGCGATGCTCACGAAGGCGCGGCCACGTGCGGTCGAGAACACGACATCGGCCGGTTCGTTGCCGGTTGTCAGCGTGCGGACTACGTCGCCGGTGTCGAGGTCGACCACGCTGATGCTGTCGCTGATTCGATTGACGACCCAGGCTTCGCTGTTGCTGCGCGCCCGCACGCTGACCGGGTCCAGCCCGACCGGCACACTCAGACGTTGAGAGAGACCGAGGGCCGAGACCGAGAACACTTCGAGCCGGTGCCCGGCCGTGTTCACGGCAAGCAGTTGGCGGCCATCGGGTGTGAGATCGAGCGGGTGGCCGTGCGGGCTTTCGAAATTGACGGTGCCGGCGAGCACGCGCACCCGGTGCCCGAAGGCGTCGCCTGGGTCGACAGCCGGCGCAGTGGTGCAGCGCGCCATCAGGGCGTTGTTGTCGATCAGGTCTTGAAGGTCGCCCGTGTCGTGGTCGATCTCCATCAAACTCTCGAACAGTGCCCCGCTGCACTCGGGCAGATCGTTGACGAACCGACCGGGTGGAATCACCGCGTTCGCCAGCTGACTGGCCACAGCGAGTCCGAGCACACCGAGTGTGATCAACGCCTTGTGCAATCGAGTCACCCCCGAGCACACCCAAGCCATAAAACTCCCCTCGACGCGCTGTCGCGCACTGGGCCACAAAAAAAGCGCGGACCAGCCGCGCTTTTTCTGTAGGCCCTGCCTCAGGGCATGGCGTTCTCAGTCGCGACGAGTCCACTCCGCCAGTCGTGCGCGCAACCGTACCATGGCTTGGCCATGAATTTGACACACCCGGGATTCACTGACCCCGAGAATCTCACCGATCTCTCTGAGATTGAGTTCGTCGTCGTAGTAGAGAGACATCACCAGGCTTTCGCGCTCCGGTAAGTTCTTGATCGTCTCTGCGAGCGCTTTCTTGAATGCGCCGTCGACGAAGGACTCCTCCGGGCTGTCGACATCTGCCTGCGGCAAGGCAATGGTCTCGCCGGTGTTCTCGTCCGGCTGATCGAAGCTGAACACACGGGCCGACGTGGATTCACTCAGGATCTGGTGGTAGTCCGACAGCGAGATACCCATGGTCTCGGCCACCTCGGCGTCGCTCGCATCGCGGCCACCCTCCTGCTCGATCTTGCGCAACGCCTCGGCTGCCTCGCGTGATTTGCGGTGCACCGACCGCGGGGTCCAGTCGGACCGACGAATCTCATCGAGCATGGCACCGCGGATGCGGATGCCGGCATAGGTTTCGAAGCTGGCGCCCTGCTTGGGATCGTAGTGCTTTGCAGCCTCGATCAACCCGATCATGCCAGCCTGAATCAGGTCCTCGGCCTGCACGCTCGGCGGCAGCCGATTCATCATGTGGAATGCGATGCGCTTGACCAGATTGGCGTTCTTGGTTACGAGGTCTTCGTTGTCCAGACTCTTGATCTGGGTGTACATTGCGTGCGCATTCATACCGCGTTGGCCCCATTGGCACTGTGACGGACCAGCCGCTCGACGAAGAACTCGAGGTCACCTCGGGGGTGTTGCGGCAGTGACAGTGCATCCATTTTTTTAGCTAGTTTTGCAATCGCCGTGGCGGCGCGACTTCGTGGGTACGCTTCGATAACCGGCCGCTGCTGTCGCACCGCACGCTCCAATTGCGTGTCGTGTGGCACGACGGACACCAGTTCGAGGCGAACCGACAGAAACTTGTTTGCGACCCGTTGCAAACGGTGAAACACTTCGCGCCCCTGCTGAACCGAGTCAACTCTGTTGGCAACAACCAAGAAGTGTTCCAGACCGTGTTCGCGGTTGAGTACCTTGATCGTGGCGTAGGCGTCGGTAATGGATGCCGGGTCGTCACAGACCATGACGAGCACGTGTCGTGATGCAGCACACAGCAGGCCGACCGATTCACCCACGCCCGCAGCGGTGTCGATGACCATGACGTCAAGCTGTTGGGTCAGGTCGCTGAAGGCCCGTACCAGACCTGCGTTCTCAGCCGTGCCCAGTTGCGCCAGCAGGCGGTTTCCGGAGGCGGCTGGCACCACCTGGAGCCCTGCAGGGCCGGGGGTGACAATCTCCGCAAGCGTGCGTTCCCCACGCAGCACGTGACCGAGGTTGAACCGCGGTTGCAAATTGAGCAGCACATCCACGTTGGCCAAACCGAGATCCGCATCGACGAGCAGGGTCTTGCGCCCGCCCTTGGCGAGTGCAACGGCAAGGTTTGCCGCCAGGTTGGTCTTGCCGATACCGCCTTTGCCGCCGGTTACCGCGATTACCTTGACGGGTTTGTCGAGGCGCAGCGACGCAGCGTCGTGGCAGTCGTCTGCCCAACCGGACAGGTCTACGCCGAAGGCCTTCACTGTGCTCCCCCGTAACGCGCCACCAGCGCCGGCTCGGACAGCGAGCTGGCTGCTTCACGCGCCGCCGGTGCCTGCTCGCACCGCTGTATCAGATGTTCCGTTTCCACTCGCTCTATGTCGTCCGGTATACGTGACCCGGCACTCACGGCCGCGATCGGCAATTGATGTTCGATCACTGTCGAAAACACGCTGCCGAGCTCGCGTGCTTCGTCCAATTTGGTCAGGATGGTGGCGACCGGCAGACTGCGTCCCAGGGCACCCAACAACTCCAGACTGCTGCCGGCCGAGGCGTTGGCCGCCATGACCAGGTAGTGCTGCATGGCGATCTCGGCGCGCTCGGCGATGTCGGCAAGCTCGAGCGCAAGCGCGCGGTTTCGGCTGCCATTGCCGGTGTCGATCAGCACGCGCGCATAGCGGTCGCGCAGATCGCGCAACAACGGGTCGAGCTCCTCGAGCGTGTTGACCGTGTGCACGGGCATGCCCAGCACGTTGGCAAACGCCCCCAGGCTGGCGTTGCCGCCCACCCGCTCGGTGTCCGTGCTGACCAGCACCACCGACTCGGTGCCCTCGGCCAACGCGAATTGGGACGCAATCTTCACGACCGTGCTGGTCTTGCCAACACCGGATCCTCCGAACACCGCGGAGACACCAGGGTCGCT
This sequence comes from Pseudomonadota bacterium, assembly GCA_039196715.1. Classification (NCBI taxonomy): domain Bacteria; kingdom Pseudomonadati; phylum Pseudomonadota; species Pseudomonadota bacterium. The sequence continues at coordinate 24,352 of JBCCUP010000037.1, read as the reverse complement.
CAGGGGGTTGCAGTCAGACACCGGCAGGCGCGCCGCAAGCCAGTGGCGTGCGAGCTGCCAGTTGGTATCGGGGTCGGCCTGCAGCGACAGCGCCTGGCTGACGCGTTGCGACAGCGGTGCGTGGAAACCCAGGGCGTGGAGGTCACGCAACAGCGCCACGCTGGCGGGACTGCGTTCGACCTGCGCCTGCCAGCCCATGATCGCGAGTTGCTGCGACATGAGTTGCCGAAGCCGTTTCAACTCCGCGTGCACCTCGGACGTCTGTGCGGGCGTGGCCGACGGGGCCGCGGCCACGCTCGGCGCCGTGGGCACGGCATCGGACGCGGGCGCTTCAGCACTGACCGCGTCGACCGGCGCCGATGTCGTGGGCGCGGTCTCAGCAGATCGCCCGACCGCGCGCGAGGACGCCGCGGCCTCAGCCCGCGCCATCGCCAGGCGCTGCTCGAAGCTTGGCACATCGGCCTCGGCATCGGCCGAGCTCGGTGTGTCGTTCGGGGTTGTGCTGCGCTCTGCGCTCAAGCCGGACGCGAACGCACGTCGCGCCGCTTTGGCCGACTCGAGCAGCTGCGCGGCACGCACAACCGTGCGGTTGGCATCGGCCTTGTCAGCGCTGGTGGCGGCGGTTATCTCGCTTTCGAGCTCGGCGATGGTGCCGCCGCGGCTGGTCCGTTCGGGCCGCGCGGCGCGGGGGGCGGGCGCTGCGGCCGACGGGACGTCGTTGGCATCAACGTCGATTGCCGACACCACTTCGATGCCGCCGGCAACCGTCCGCTTGCTCAGGATGACCGCCTCGGGGCCATGCGTGTCGCGGATGATTTGCATCGCCGCGCGCATGTCTGCTGCCACCGTACGCTTGATCTTCATGCCGCGCTCATCACCCGGTTGGCCCAACGTGGGCGGTGTGCCCGTTGCGTGTCAGAGGGTCACCCCCCGACACTCGCAACGATTTCTACATTCCACTCGTCGGGAATCTCATTGAACGCCAGCACGTTGACCGAACGCACCGCCTGCCGGAGCAAACGGGCCAGCACGGGCCGGAGGGCCGGTGCCACAGCCAACACCGTGGGCGCACCACGGGATTCCTGAGTTTCGGCGACAGTGCGGAGCTGCTGATACAGGTGTTCAGCCAAGCCCGGCTCCAGACCCGTGCCTGGCTGACCGTCGCCACCCTGTACTTTCAGCAACATCTGTTCCATGGCCGGCGTCAGCGTCACGATAGGCAAATCTCCCCTTTTATCAGACACTTGCTGGACAATCAGGCGACCTAGACCTTCGCGGACATGGGCAAGCAACGCCGTCGGATCTTTGGCGAGTTGCGTGTTGGCGCTCAGGATCTCGGTAATCGTGCGCATGTCGCGGATCGGCACAGACTCCTCGAGCAGGCTTTGCAGCACACGCACCACGACGGACAGCGGCACCTCGTCGGGCACCAACCCGTCGACAAGGCGCGGCGCCGATTCGGCGAGTTTGTCGAGCAACTGCTGCGCTTCATCGTGGCCGAGCAACTTGTGGGCGTTCTCCTTGAGCAACTTGCTGAGGTGGGTTGCCACGACCGTGCTGGCGTCCACCACGGTGTAGCCACGCACCTGCGCGAGATCCCGTTGGTCGTCGTCGATCCACACGGCAGGCAAGCCAAAGGCCGGGTCCTCGCCGACGATGCCGTCGAGTTCGCCGTACACCGTGCCGGGGTTGATCGCGAGGTGCTTGCCGGGGTGGATCTCGGCCTCCCCGACCGCGACGCCAAGTACGGATATCCGATAAGCGTTTGGCGCCAGGCCGAGGTTGTCGGCGATGTGCACCGGCTGGACCAGAAACCCGAGTTCCTGCGAGAGCTTCTTTCGAACCCCTTTGATGCGGTTCATCAACTGCCCACCCTGGGCCTTGTCCACCAGTGGAATCAGCCCGTAGCCCACTTCGAGGCCGACCACATCAACCGCTTTCACGTCGTCCCACGACAGATCGCGCGACTCCACAGCGTCGCCGTCGGCCGGGGCATCCACCGGCGTTTCGCTCACCGCCGGCACGCGGGTCCGTTTGTAGTGCAACCAACCGGCCCCGGCGGCGGCGAGCACGCCGAGACTCAGAAAGGCGAAATTGGGCATGCCGGGCACCACACCGACCCCCAGCAGGATGGCCGCGGTCACGATCAGCGGACGCGGGTTGTCGAAGAGCTGGCCGACCATCTGCTTGCCCATGTCACCCGACTTCGACACCCGAGTGATGATCACCGCGGCAGCGGTCGAGAGCACGAGCGAGGGAATTTGTGCCACCAGGCCATCGCCGATGGTCAACAGCACGTAGTTCTCGACTGCGGTGCCGAAATCGAGCCCGTGTTGCAAGGTGCCAATGAACAGGCCACCGATGATGTTGATGAACAGAATCACGATGCCGGCAATGGCATCACCGCGCACGAACTTGCTCGAGCCGTCCATCGCGCCGTAGAACTCCGCCTCCGCGGCGACCTCGACACGTCGGGTGCGCGCTTCCTCCTGGTTGATCAACCCGGCGTTCAGGTCCGCGTCGATGGCCATCTGCTTGCCGGGCAACGCATCGAGCGTGAACCGCGCTGACACCTCCGAGATCCGGCCTGCACCCTTGGTCACCACCACGAAGTTGATGATGACGAGGATCGCGAAAACCACCAGACCCACGGCGTAGTTGCCACCGATCACGAAGTTGCCGAAGGACTCGATGACCTTGCCGGCTGCCTGGGAACCACTGTGTCCCTCGAGCAGTACCACCCGGGTCGAGGCGATGTTCAACGCCAGGCGCATCAGGGTTGCAACCAGCAGGACGGTTGGGAAGGCGCCGAACTCGAGCGGGCGCATCACGTAGACAACCACCAGCAGGATGATCAGCGAGAACGCGATGTTGAACGTGAAGAACAGGTCCAGCGCGAACGGCGGCAACGGCATCACCATCATTGCGAGGATAGCGACGACCAGGATCGGCGCCCCCAGCCCCTGCCCCACGGTGGTCGCGGTTTCGCGCCAGGGTACGTTCGGCATCGCGAGATTCAGGTTTCCAAGTTTCACGTGTTCACACCAGGCGGTTCAAACGGGTCCAGAAAACCATCGGGGATTTCCGGGTTCGGCGGTTTGGGTAGCGGATCGCCATTGCGACGCGCGTTGCGCAGGTTCACCACAAAGGCCAGCACTTGCGCGACGGCGACGTAGAGCGCGCCGGGGATCGCGGCCATCAGCGGTGTCGTGTAGTAGACCGCCCGTGCCAGCGGCGGTGCACTCACGATCGGTACACGGTGTTGCTTGGCGATGTCCCGAATCCGCTCGGCTACCAGATCGGTGCCCTTCGCCACGACGACCGGTGCATCCATGGTCTTGGGCTTGTATTTCAATGCGACGGCGAAGTGCGTCGGGTTGGTGATGATCACGTCGGCCTTGGGCACTTCGGTCATCATGCGCGCACGGGCAAACTCGCTTTGCAACTGGCGAACCCGTTGTTTTACTTCGGGGCGGCCTTCGGTCTCTTTCGACTCGTCCTTGACCTCCTGCAAGGTCATACGTTGTTGCTGTGTGAACTGCCAGACCTGAAACGGGGCATCAATGGCGGCGACCGCGATCAGCCCGGCTGACAGTGCAGCAAAGGACAGCAACAGCAACTCGGCACTCTGCACCAGGGCCGCGCGCAGCGGCAGGTCGCCCATTGCAAGGATCTCGTCGCGGTAGACAAGGAACAGCACGTAGAAAATCGCACCGACCAGGCCGACTTTCAGAATCGACTTGAGCAACTCCATCGCCGACCGAGCCGAGAACATCCGCTTGATGCCGGCGAGCGGGCTGACGCGTTCGAACTTCGGCGACATGGCCTGCAGGCTGAAGGACCAGCCACCGAGCAGGATCGGCGAGAACAGCGCAACCACCAGCATGATGATCATGAGCGGCATCAACGCAACGCTGACGTCCATCGTGAAGCGCTTGAGCTGCAGGGCAATGAAGTGCGGCGCCAGCAGATCCCCGCGCTCGACTGAAAAGCTCGCCGACATCAGTCGCAGCAGTTCTTCAATCAGCACCTGTCCGCCAGTCCAGAGCGCGACCGCACCGGCCATCATGATGAACATGGTGTTGAACTCGCGCGAGCGAGGAATCTGACCCTGCTCGCGCGCCTGCCGAAGTTTTCGTTCGGTGGGTTCTTCGGTGCGTTCCTGACCGTTCTCCGATGCCGCCATGTCAGCCCCCGAACAGTGTCCGAACGAGGTCGAGGCTCTGCAGCATCAGCGCGCTGAAGTGCGAGCCAACCATGGGCAACACAAGCATGATTGAGACAAAGCCGCTGAGGATTGTCAGCGGGAATCCCACCGAGAAGATGTTCATTTGCGGTGCCGCCCGGGTCATCACGCCGAGTGCGATGTAGACCAGCAACAGCATCGCAATCACCGGGATCGACAGGAGCGCCGCGCCGACGAACATCTGGCTGGCCCAGGCGGTCAGCGCCCATATCGACTCGAGCGCAACCACCGACTGGCCGACCGGCATCAACTCGAAACTCGACACCATCAACTCGATGACCAGGGTGTGGCCCGAGACACCGAAGAACAGCAGAAAAGCGATGAGCTGCAGAAACTGCGAGACGATGGGCACATTGGTGCCATTGAGCGGGTCGACCATCGACGCAAAGCCCAACCCCATCGCGTTTGCCATCTGTTCACCGGCCATCACGAACACACTGAACAGCAGCGCCAACGCCAAACCCATCGCGAGCCCGATCAGGATCTCGTTCAATGTGATCCACAGACCGGCCGCCGACACCGGATCGATCGGCGTCACGGTGCCCACCAGCGGGGACACCAGCACGGTCAGTGCGGCACTCATGACAATACGCACCCGAACCGGCACCGACCGAGACCCGAAAACAGGGTTGGCCAGCAGCATCGCGCTGATGCGAATGAAGGGCCAGACAATGCCGCCGACCCAGGCGCCCAGCTGCTGCGCATCGAGGTCCACTAGCGACACCCGCTCTGGCACACGCTGAGGCTGTTAGACCGACACATGTCGTCACCCGACCAGCGTGGGTATGGCCAGAAACAGCTCTCGCGTGTAGCTCACGAGCGTGTGAAGCATCCACGGCCCGGCGATGAAGATCGCCACCACCAGCGCCCCGAGCTTGGGGATGAAGCTCAGCGTGGCTTCGTTGATCTGCGTGGCCGCCTGGAAGGTACCGATCAACAGGCCAATCCCGAGTGCCGTGGCGAGAGACGGTGTTGCAATCAGCGTTGCGATCTTCAACGCCTGTTCGCCGATCTCGATAACTTGATCCGGTCCCATCAGGGTGCCACTCCGAAGAAACTGCCAACCAAGGTGCCCGAAATCAGGGCCCACCCGTCAATCAGGACGAACAACATGATCTTGAACGGCAGCGAGATGATCATCGGCGACAGCATCATCATACCCATCGACATGAGCACGCTTGCGACCACCAGATCGATGATCACGAAGGGGATGAACACCAGAAAGCCGATCTGGAACGCCGTCTTGAGTTCGCTCACCACGAAGGCAGGCATCAGGACGGTCAGCGGGGTGTCACGTGGTTCATCAATCGCGTCGATGCCGGCGATGTTGGCAAACAGAGCAACGTCGGTTTCCCGTGTCTGGCGCAGCATGAAGTCCACCAGGGGCGCCTTGCCTTGCTCGAAAGCCTCGGACTCGCTCAACGTGTCATTGAGATACGGCTCGAGTCCCTGTGTGTAGGTTTGCTCGAGCACCGGGGCCATCACGAACAGTGACAGAAACAAGGCGAGACCGAGCAGGATGCTGTTGGACGGCGTTTGCTGCGTCCCCAGCGCCTGGCGCAGGATCGCGAGCACGACGATGATGCGCGTGAAGGACGTCATCGCCAGCACCATCGCCGGCATCAGCGTCAACGCGGTCATCAGCACCAGAATCTGCAGTGACAGGGACCAGGTCTGACCACCGCCGTTGTCGCTCACCGTGAACAACGGCAGCTCCCCCGCGGCGAACGCCGTCGGGCACCCGAACGCGAGCAACACCAGCAGTGCGCGCAACAGCAGATCACGCTGCATCCGAGGCCCCTTTCTGCGGCAGTGCACCCGAACTCACCGCTCGCTTGAGTACAGTGGAAAAGTGCGTGTCCTCGACCGGATCGAAGACGACCGGGTTCTCCAGCACGTGGACGCGTTCAACGCGGCCCGGGGAGACACCGAGCAGGATCTGTTCACCGCCCACCTGAACGAGCACCAGACGCTCGCGCTGACCCAGCGCGAGCGCATCGACAAACGCGATCTGCCGTCCGGCGCCCCGGGGACCGGCACCGGCTCGGCGCAGGAACCAGATGGCCGCAACGATCAGCACGATCAACAACACCAGAGAACCGCCGGTCCGCCAGAGCTGCTCCGCGGACAGGGGATCGGTCGTGCGCACTGCGGTGCTCTCGGCCGCGGCAGCGCTGCCGAGCGTCGCTGCGAGCAGCCACGTCGTCCGAATCAGGGTTTTCACGTCGATCAACGCAGCCGCTTCAGGCGCTCTGCCGGGCTGACAACGTCGGTCAGGCGCACGCCGTACTTGTCATCGACCTGTACCACTTCGCCGTGTGCCACCAGGGTGCCGTTCACCATGACGTCGAGCGGTTCGCCCGCAGCACGGTCCAGCTCGACAATCGATCCCTTGTTCAGCTTGAGCAGCTCTCGAATGGACAGACGCGAGCGCCCGACCTCGAGTGACAGCGACAAGGGCACATCGAGAATGACATCGAGGTTGACGTCGACCTCATCGGCGCTCAGCCCTTCCTCGTTGGCGGCACCGTCGACAAGGTCGGTACCGGGCTCGTCGTCGGCGTCGCCGACATCCAATGCTTCTTCTGACATGCTCAGGCTCCATCAGCCGGGTGTTCCACGCGTGCAGCGCGGTCGTCTTCGAGGCTCAGTCGAGCCGGTTCAGACGGATTGAGTTCGAGGACGCGATCGGCCACGGTTTCGATGCGTACAGCGACGTTGCCGCGCGTCTCCCCGTAGCGGCCTTGCAGAAACAAGGCACCCTCGACCAGGAGATCGACCTGGTCGGGCTCGTTGACCGGTAATATGTCACCGACTTGCAAATTGCCTAGCTTTCTCACCGTGGTGTCTACGGTGGCCAGGCGTGCAATCACGCTGGCTTCAGCCAGCATCAGCTCACGCCGGAAATCCTTGGACCAGTCGGGGCTGGAGTTGAATTCCGTGTCCTCCTGAATGTCCGAGGCCAGCTCGTCCCGAACGGGCTCAAGCATCGCGAGCGGCATCACCACCGCAAACTGGCCCTTGCCGGCACCCTCGAGGGTGACGGTGAATCTCGACACCACGACACGCTCGCTGCGTTCGGTGATCACGACCATGCGCGGATTGGACTCGTGGCCCTGGATGACACCGTGGATGTTCAGCACCTCGGACCAGGCCCGCGCGTACTCGGTGAGCGTCACGTCGACGAGGCTCTGCGCCACACGAATCTCCGTGGGGGTGAACTCGACCATCGACTCGGCGCGTGCATCCGCACCAGACCCGCCAAATAAGGTGTCGACCACGCGGTACAAAAGGTCGGCGGGCACGGCGACGACGCCCTGACCCGGCAAGGGGTCCATGCGCATGACCGTGAACGAGGTCGGCTCGACGCAACCGGCCAGAAACTCGTCGAAGGTCGGGCAGGTGGTCTCGTCGAAGCTGACGTCCACACGGTGGCGCAGAAAGGTGTAGAAGCCTTGCCTGAGTTGAAGCGCGAACTTGGCGTTGACCCGGTCGAGACCGGCCATCTTGAACGCACTGCCACCGCGGTCGGCCAGGTCGATCACTTTTGCCGGCCCCAAGGGCCCGCCGTCGACGTCGTCTGCATCGACGTCCTCGAGCAAGGCGTCGATCTCGTCGTTGCTCAGCAACGCCTCACCCTCACCCGCGTCGTCCGCACCGCCCTCCTCGCCGACGCCCTCGACAGACGCGTCCTCGGCGCCCGCGTCGGTCTCGGCGCCTTCAGGCGCAGCGGCACCGTCAGACTCGGGGGTATCCGGATTTTCTTCTTCGCTCATGCCGTCGGACTACTGCAGGAGAAATTTCGTGAAAAACACTTTTTCGACCTTGATCGTCTGCCCGGCCTGCAACAGGATGTCGTCGATCGCTGCGTGCAAGTCCTCGCGCAGTTGCTCGCGCCCACCGCCATCGAGCAGCTCTTCGAAGTTGCGGTTACTGATGGTCAGCAGCAGCTTGTTGCGCAGTAGCGGCCGGTACTCGCGCAGAATCGCGTAGGAATCCCGGTCGAAAGACAAGGCCGACAAGGTCAGGTCGAGGTAGTGCGTGCCGTTCTCGCCCGGGATATTGACGGTGAAGCTCGGATCGAACTCGGTGTAATACGGGGTCGGGATTTCCACTTCCTTCTCCACCTCGACGGTTTTCACAACCGTGCGGGTGCCAAAGGTGAAGTGGTTGAACGCCGCGCCGGCTGCAAAGGACACCGCAAAGAACAAGGTGAACAGCGCCAACTTGGCCAGTTTCCGGCTGTTGGTGGTTTTCCCCGCGTCCTCGTCACCGCCTGCGCCTTCGGCGCCCTCGTCTTCCGCGTTTTCGTCTTCGGCCATTGCCGTTCCTCGACTGCGTGGGCTCGCGTCGCGCACGCTGGCCCGATGGGGACCGTGCACAACCCGGTGTCTACGACGGATCAGCAATTCGCGTGCCGCAGTGTGCAGCGCCTGTTATGCGCCTTTTCAGCGACTTAGCAGCGCTGACAGCGACGTGACAATCGGCCGACGCACGCTGCAGTCAAGTTTGCGACGAAAGACGGTGCCACCTTCACTGCCTCAGCTGAACCGCGCACAAAAAAAGGCCGCGAGAGCCGCGGCCCGGATTCAGCGCTCGCCGATCAGGCGTAGAGGTTCAATCCCCCGGGGGTCGGGCCGTCGGCCACGGAGGCCGCCGGTTCTACCGCGGGACCTGCACCCGGTTGCGTCGATCCTGCGCTATCGTCGTCTCGCCAATCACGTGCCGCCTGCTGATCCGCGGATCGGCCGTCGGCCGAGGCGGCATGGCGCTGACGTTGATCGCTGTCACCCCCGCTGATGTCGAGCTCGGCACGGTCGAACCCGGCCTGCATCATCAACTCACGCAAGCGTGGTGAGGCCTGCTCAAGCGCCTCGCGCGTCAGACCGTGCTCCGCGCGGAACTGCACGGTTGCGACGTCGTCGACCACGTCAACGGTCACGTCCATCGGACCGAGTTCAGCGGGGTTGAGCTGGATGCGGGCACTCTGAACACCGCGTTGTGCCAACCACTGCAAGCGGTAATTCAGCGCCTCGCTCCAGTTGGGGTCATCAACCGCGGTCTCGATGCTGAGCTCGGCAACCTCCGCCGGTGCATCCATCATCTCCAGCGCCCCCGTGTCGACCGGGGCCGTCAAGGCTGGTCGCGTTGCGGGCTCAGCGGCCGGTGCCGTGACGGCAAACTCAGCGCCGCCGGTCGCCACCGCGGTCAGCGGCATCTGCCGCGTTGGCTGTTGGGCCAGGCCTGCCACCGCCGTGGCCGCCTCGGACATCAGCGGGCGCGACTCTGCCCGGAAGTCGAGTGACACGTCGCCGTCGACGCCTTCGGACACCGCGTCAACCGCCGCCGCGGCGGTGGTGCCAACACGGTTCGCGTTCACCCGAGGTTCCGGCACCGCGCCCGCGCCCGTGCCGGGGCGTTGCATCACGGCCGTCATCCCGGCGATGTCAGCGCCCGTCACCGTTCGCGTCGCGGACTGTTGCGCACCGTCGGCCAGGCGGCCATCGACGACGCGCGTGGCCTCCCGAAAGACCGGCGGCTCGGCGCCGCCCTCACCCTCGGCCGATGCGGCGATCACGTCAGCGGGGGCTGCCACGCGCTCGGGTGTCGTCAGCGGGGTGGCACGTGCGCCGCCCTGGACGTCGACCGCCACCGGGCGGAGTGGCGTCAACGGCCGTGCAGCGCTGTCAAATGACACCTCTGCCGGCCCGATACCGGCCGTGTCAACCGCACCGACGCCGCTGCGTGCCGCAGTGAGCTCGCCCGACAGACGAGGCTGCATCAGGCCGGGCAGCGGCAACTCGGCACGGGGTACAGCAGTCGCCCCCACGGCCGTGCTGGGTACACCGGTCGACTGTGCTCCGAGCAGGTTCGCTGGCCGGGCCTGCGTGAGCGGGTCGCTCAGCAGGATTCGCCCACTGCCGCCGGCAGCTCCGAACGGCATCCAGCCGCCGCCTGCCGGCTGGCGTTCTACCGGTCCGGCAACCGGGCCTGCAAGGGCTGTCGGCTGGGCTGTGTCAGCCCGAGGCTCCGCGTCGGGGGTTGTACTGTGTTGCCGTTCATTGAATACATCCGAAAACCGCCGGGTCGGGGCGGCATGCTCGGTCGGCTGCGGAGAACGCAGCACGTCCATGAGACCACTTCCTGTGGTAACAGCTTCCATAGTAAAAAATAAACCTAATAATTCCACTGGCACCTGAAAGGATTCGCTCCTGCTCAGGTGACGTGGTGCAATTGACGCGCCAGAATTTCGACGCCGGGTTATCGGCTTCTGTGCGCGTGAGCTTGAATCAGGTCGTCGATGGCCGCTTGCTCGCGTCGATCCCGCGCCGACGCCTGGCGGGCCGTTCGCATCGAAACGAGCTTCTCGAGGGCCAACTGCCGCGCTCGGCGCTCGCTGAGCCGAGCCTGCGCTTCGGCGTTCAGGGTGTGAAGGTGCTCGATCTGTGCCGACAACTGGGCAATCGCCACATCGAGGTTGTCGATGAACGCGCGCAGGTGCATCAAACGAGACAGACTCATGCGCCCACCGGCGGCGCTTGCCTGGTCGGCGTAGTCCTGGCGGAACATCTTTAACTGCTTTTGCTGCGTCTCGGCCTGGTCGAGTTCCAGGCGGTGCCGCATCAGCCGCTGTCGCGCGGTGGTGGTCTCCCGCGTCGCCTGTTCAATCAGCTCCTGCCAGACGCCCTGCTGCACGGCTCATCACACCGCGATCGCAGAGGCTGAATCGGGTTGCGCCGGGTCGTTCTGCAGCTGACACGCCGTCCCGACTGCGGTCACGCTGGCCTCGAATCCGACCGCCTCGTTCGTGCCCTGTTGCAGACAGCTGATCAGCCTGGGCTGCAACTGGATGGCGCGGTCGATGGCCGGGTCGGAGCCGGCCTGGTAGGCGCCGACCGAGATCAGATCCCGGTTGCGGTTGTAGGTCGCGACGGCCTGGCGAAAGGCTTGCGCGTGCAGCAGGTGCTGGTCCGAGACAATCGCGTGCATGGCACGGCTGATCGACGCGTCGAGGTCGATGGCCGGGTAGTGACCCGCCTCGGCGAGTTCCCGACTCAACACGATGTGCCCGTCGAGAATCGCGCGCGCGGCGTCGGCGATCGGGTCGGTGACCTCGTCGCCCTCGACCAGCACAGTGTAAAAGGCCGTGATCGAGCCACCGTTGTCGGTGTTGCCGGCGCGCTCCACAAGTCGTGGGAGCTGCGCAAACACGGACGGCGGGTAACCCCGTGTGGCAGGCATCTCACCGGCCGCAAGTGCAATCTCGCGTTGCGCCTGCGCAAAACGCGTGAGCGAATCCATCAGCAACAGAACGGATTTGCCCTGGTCGCGAAAATACTCTGCAATCGAATTAGCAAGCAAGGCACCGTGCAGGCGCATCAGCGGGGTGTCATCCGCCGGTGCCGCGACGACCACCGCACGCTCGCGCGCGGCTTGACCGAGGCTGGTCTGGATGAACTCGACCACCTCACGACCCCGCTCGCCTATCAGCCCGACAACGATCACGTCCGCTTCGGTGTGGCGGGCCATCATGCCGAGCAAGCTGCTTTTGCCGACCCCGGCACCGGCGAATAAGCCGATGCGCTGCCCTCGGCCCACCGTCAGCAGACCGTTGATGGCCCGAACGCCGACATCGAGTGGCGTCGAGATCGGGGGGCGACGCAATGGGTTGATGGCCTCGCCTTGCAGCGAGACCGCCGTACCCTGGGCCTCGAGTGGCGCGCCATCCAGGGGACGTCCGGCCCCATCGATGATCCGTCCGAGCAAATGCTCACCAACCGAGAACACCTCGTGGTCGCGCAGCGGAATCACGCGCGCATTCGGCATCACCCCGTGCAGGCGCTCCGCGGGCATGAGGTACATCTTGTCGCCATCGAAGCCGACGACCTCGGCATCAAACGGCGCCATGCCCGGCGAGATGATGCGGCACCGGTCGCCGACTGGCGCCTGGCAACCAACCGCCTCGAGCGTCAATCCGACCATGCGCGTGAGCCTGCCTTCGACCACCGGCGCGGGCATCACCGGCGGTGCTGCCGCGATGGACGCGATCCGCGACCGCATGCGGTCGCGGCGGCTCGACGAAACCGATGCGGAGTGCGTATCAGTCATCGGCCCGGCTGCGCGCCGAGAGCGCTGTGGCAATGTGCTGCAGTCGGGTTTCGAGCGTGGCATCAACGTGTGAATACCCGGCTTCGACACGGCAGCCGCCGCGGCTCAACAACGGGTCTTCCGACAACGTCCAGGCAGCGGACTCCGCGCTTTCGGCCAACACCTCACGAACCAACGCCGCGTCGTCCGGGTGCAGACACACCGACACGTTGCGCTGGCTGCTCGGCAGGGCCGCGAGGGCCTCGCGCACGACCGGCACGATTTCGCCCGGTGCAGTTGCGAGCTCGCGGCGGACCAGCTGCCGCGCCACGGCCACGCTCAGTGCAACCAATTCGTCCTCCAGGCGATCGTCGTGGTCATCGATTGGCCTGGCGAGGTAGTCGAGCACGCCTTGAAACGCCGTAATCGATACGTCCAGTTCGGCCCGCCCCTCAGCACGGCCAGCGTCCAGACCGGTCGCGTGGCCGTCGACCCGACCCGCCTCGAAGCCCGCAGCGTAGGCGGCTTCGCGCTCGGCAGCCAGGACGGCATCCGAGCAGGTCACCGGGTCATCAAAGGTGTCGTCCAACGCTTCCCCTGCACGCTCGCCGCTCGCCGGGTCGGCGGCCGGTGCGGGCGCTGCTGGTGCAACCGGCTCGACAGCCGGCGTCAGCACGTCCGGCGTGTCTCGTGTTTCCGGGGTCTCCAACTCGCTCGCCGCCGGTCGTGAGGCGTCGAGGCTCGGCAGGGTCCAGCGTACCGCCGTGGCGCTCATCGGGACAGGCGCATTGAGGTATCAGGGTTGCAATCAGACGAAATCATCGGACCCGCCCAACATGATCTTGCCCTGCGCCTCGAGCTCCTTGGTCTGGTTGCAGATGCGCTTCTGCGCCTCCTCGACGTCGGCCACGCGCACCGGACCGCGCGCGTCGATGTCGTCGCGCAGCATCTCGGCCGCCCGCGACGACATGTTGCGCAGGATCTTCTCGAACAAGGGTTCGGACGCGCCCTTGAGCGCAACCACCAGGTCGTCGGTCGACACATCGCGCAGCAAGGTTTGAATCGCGCGGTCGTCGAGGGCCATGAGGTCTTCGAAGACGAACAGCAGGTCGTCGATCTTTTTGCCCAGCGCCTCGTCGTGCTCGAGCAGGAAGGCCTTGAAGCCCTCCGCCATGTCGCCACCGACCGCATTGATGAGTGCCGCAGCCGTGGATGCCCCGCCGACCGACTGCGGCGTCGAGCCGGAATCGGTTTGCGTGCCCAGCGCCCGCTCGAGCACGTGGTCGAGTTCGCGCAGGGCTTGCGGCGTCACGGTGTTCAGGTTGGCGACGCGCAAGACGAAGTCGTTGTGGCTTTCTTCGGGGAACATCTTGAGCAGCTCCGCCGCCTTCTTGCCCTCGATCAGGGAGATGACCACGGAGATGATCTGCGGGTGCTCGTCACGCAGGATTTCGAAGATGACATTCGGTTCGAGTGACTTCAACGCCTCGAGGTTAGCCGGCTCGCCGAGCATGTTGAGTCGGTCGAGAACCCGTTGCGCGCGTTCCGAGCCGAGCGCATTGAACAGCAGCGACTCGAGATAGTCGTCGTTGTCGATGCCAAACGCAGTCTGATCGCGGATGTCTTCGACAAACTCGGCAATGGCGGTCTCGATGCCATCCCGTTTCACCTGCCCGAGCGAGGTGATGCATGCGCTGATGCGCTCGACGTCGGCATCGCTGAGGTTCGGAATCACCTTGCCGGCGTGTTCCTGGCCCAGTGCCATCAGAAAGATCGCGGTCTTGCGCGTCTCGTCGTCAAATTCCACCAACGCTGACATCTCTGTTCCCCCGAACGCCCCCCGGGCGTGTCCTGTCGTCGCTTAGGCCTCAACCGCATCCGTGCTGTCCGCCGACTGCACGTCGGCGCGACGCAACCAGGCGTTGAGCACATTCGCTGCACGGGCCGGGTCTTCCTCGACCAGCGCACGGGCGAACAACAGGCGTTTTTGCAAGGCCAGTTCTCGCGCTTCGTCACGGGCATCGATCACCCGTCCGTCGTCACTCAGCGACAGGTAGTCGTCCTCGAGCTCGTCGTCGCTTTCAATCTCACCCGACAACACCGGTGTGCCATCTTCACCGATTTCGACCGGCTGACCGTCGGCGTCGAGCAACGGCGTTTCATCCGTGTTGTCCGCCTCGTCCTGCGGTACCAGTGCACGCACCATCGGCCGCACCACCCAGAACACCAGCGAGAAGATCACCAGTCCGGCGAGCACGTACTTGACGATTTGCTGGAACCCCGCCTGCTCCCAGATCGCGGGCTCCGGCATGGGCTCGTAAACGACCGGCTGGAACGGCGAATTGATCACGCTCAGCGTGTCCCCGCGGTCCGGCACAAGCCCGATCGCGCTCTGCACCAGTTGGTTGAACCGGGCCATCTGCTCGTCGCTGTAGCCGGTTTCGGGTTCGACCGTGACGGCGCCTTCCTCGGCGTCTTCGGCCGCGCCCTCCTCCGCCGTGGCCTCGGTTGCCACCGGCTCCGGATCGTCGATCACCACGGCGACCGCAAGTCGCTGGACCGCGCCGACCGACCGGCGCGTGTGGCTGATGGTGCGGTCGATTTCGTAGTTTCGGGTCGAGCTCCGCTGCGACGATCCGTTGATGCCACCGAGCACCCCGGCCGATTCCGCGTCCGTCGTGCCCTCACCAGGCGGTTGGTTCGACAGCGCGCCGGGAATACCGATCGGGTCGTTGTCTGCCGACTCGCTCTCGTTGATCTGCTCGGAGCGCACCACGCGACCGTCGGGCAGGTACTGTTCGCGTGTGCTCTCCTGGGTGTCGAAGTTCAACTCGGCCGTGACCTCCGCACGCACCTTGCCCTTGCCGACCAGCGGCTCGAGAACGGAGAGGATGCGTTCACGGTAGTCCGATTCGAGTTGGCGACGGTATTCGTATTCTCGCGAGCTCGCCATCATCTGCGAGTTGTCGCGCGCCTCGGTAAGTAGCGCGCCGTGTTGGTCGACGATGGTCACACGGTCGGGCGTGAGTGCGGGGATACTCGAGGACACCAGGTTCACGATCGCCGTGACCTGATCCCCTTGCAGGCGCCGACCCGAACTCAACTCGAGCACCACAGAGGCGCTCGGCGGCGTGCGCCGACGGACGAACACCGACTCCTTCGGCATGGCGAGGTGAACACGGGCACTGCGCACGTTTCGCAACGAGGAAATCGACCGCGCCAATTCGGTTTCGAGCGCGTGGATGTACCGCATGCCCTCGACAAACTGCGACGTGCTGAGGTCCTGCTTTTCCCGCAGCATTTCCAGTCCGACCGCACCCGCCGTCTCAGGCAGGCCCATCGCAGACAGCTGCATGCGCACCTCGTTGACCCGCTCGGCGGGCACGAGTACGGTCCCGGTGGCCGAGTCGATCTGAAACGGCACACCGCTGGACGTCAAGGCGTCGGTGACGCTCACCGCATCTGAGCCCGACAGCTCGCTGAACAGCGGGCGGTAGTTCGGCTCCTGCGACCACAGCGCAACCCCGACGCCGATCGCAACCACAGCGGCCAGCGCTGCGAGCACAGCCACCTGGCGCACCACGGGCGCCTCGCGCCAGGGTGCCGGGGTGGTCAGTTTGCTCAACGAATCGCCAACACCGCCCGAAGCCAGCGACGGATCGACCGTTGCAGCATCGCCCTCAGCCATGAATCGTTCTCTCTCTCATTACGCGCTCGGCAACGATCAGACCTGCATGGACATCACTTCCTGGTAGGCACCCAACAACTTGTTGCGCACCTCTGCCAGGGCCTCGAACTGCACGCGCGACTTCTGCGCGGCGATCATCACGTCAACCAGATCGACACCCGGCTCGCCGAGTTCGAAGGCCTCGGCGAGGCCGCGCGCTGAATCCTGCGCGCGGTTGACGTTGTCCACCTGGGCCTTGAGCAACTCGGCGAACTGGCCCGCTGGCGACGACAAGGTCTGTGCCGAGGGCTCGAGCGAGCCGACTTCCTGCGCCGCCATGGCGCGCATCATTTCGAGTTGGCCCATCAAACGGGCAGTGTTGACTGGTGATGCCACGCGTCAGGTGCTCTCTCAAACGTTGCTGTAACCGTACGCTTCCGGCACGCGAATGCCTTGCTCGCGCAAGCGCGACAGCTTGTAGCGCAAGGTGCGCGGCGAGATACCGAGCGCCTCGGCGGCGGCCTTGCGGCTGCCGTTGCAGGCCTTGAGCGCATCGAGGATCATTTCGCTCTCGCGGCTCTTGAGCGTGTTGCCGAGCGGGCTGTCGCCACCGGCAGACGCCGACTCCTCGGCGTGGTCCGGTTGGGCACGCTCGTGCTCCTCAAAATGGATATCGGCCACGCCGATCTCCCGGCCCTCGGTCAGGACCAGCGCACGTTGCATCACGTTGTCGAGCTCACGCACGTTGCCGGGCCACTTGTGCTGTCGCAGTCGCGCAACCGCCGCGGCACTGATCGGCTTCGGCATGTCCTTGACCGGCGTGTGCTTGGCGACGAACAGGCGCGCGAGCGGCTCGATGTCGTCACCGCGCTCGGCCAGCGGCGGCAAGCGCAGCGGGAACACGTTCAGGCGGTAGAAGAGGTCCTCGCGAAACCGGTTGGCTGCGACCTCGGCTCTGAGATTGCGGTTGGTCGTGGCGAGAATGCGGAC
The DNA here is from genome assembly GCA_039196715.1 of Pseudomonadota bacterium. Taxonomy (NCBI): domain Bacteria; kingdom Pseudomonadati; phylum Pseudomonadota; species Pseudomonadota bacterium. The sequence goes on along the minus strand of JBCCUP010000037.1, from coordinate 7,361 downwards.
ATCCAGCGAGATCGACTCTCGGCTGCCGAGCCGCTCGACTTCGCGCTCCTGGAGCACGCGGAGCAGCTTGGCTTGCAAACCGAGATCCATTTCCGAGATCTCATCAAGCAACAGGGTGCCACCCTGGGCTTGCTCGAATTTGCCGGGCATGGAGCGGTGAGCACCGGTGTAGGCGCCCTTCTCATAGCCGAACAACACGGCTTCGAGCATGTTCTCCGGAATCGCCGCGCAGTTGATCGCCACGAAAGGCTGTTCTGCGCGCTGCGAGTTGTTGTGAATGTAGCGGGCCATGACTTCCTTGCCCGCCCCGGAGGGGCCACTGATCATGACCGACACTTCGGATTCCGCAACGCGACGCGCCAGTTGCAGCAGATCGAGCGTCTTCTCGTCACCGGCGACGAAATCCCCACCGATCGCTTCACGGCGCTCGGTCAGGGAGCGCACGGTCGACAACAGCTTGTCCGATTCGATCGGCTTGGCGAGGTAGTGGGATGCACCGGCCTGCAGGGTCTCCACGGCCTGCTCGACCGTGCCGAACGCGGTCATCAGCACCACCGGCACGTCCATGCGCGCTTCGCGCACCGACTTCAACAGCGAGACGCCGTCCATCGGCCGCATCTGCACGTCGCTGAGCACCAGGTCGTAGTGCGCTGCGCTGTGCATCATGGTCAGCGCGTCGTGCGCATTGGCGGCGTCTGAAACGTCAAATCCATCGTCACGCAAGATGTCTGCGATGGCTTGCCGCATTGCTGCATCATCGTCTACGACGAGTATGTGGGCCTTGTTCATTGCTCTCCCCTGAGACAGGTTCCGTTCACTTAAATCGACACTTCGACACTGTCCGCTGCGCAGCGCGCAAGCGGCAGTTCGACGCACACCTGTGCGCCACCGTCGGGATGGTTTGAGGCGACCAGCGTGCCTCCATGCTGCTCGACGACGCGCCGGGCCACGATCAGCCCCAGGCCGCTGAGCGACAGTTCGTCGGTGGGCTGCGAGGCAGCCAGGTCCAGGTCGGCCGGGAATCCCGGTCCGGTATCCCGAATGACAACCGTGCCACGCCCGTTGACGCCCAGACCGGCCGTGACGGTCAGGTGTGACCCGGGCGCGTGCTGACACGCATTGGTCACGATGTTCGACAGCGCTGAGACGAGCGCAACGCGGTTGCCGAGCAACGGCATGGCCTCGTCTGTCACGCGGTATCGGCAGCGGATGTCCGCACGCCGGAGGTGGGCCTCGCAACCGGCTTCCAGCCCCTCGACGAGGTCGGCGAGGCGAAGGGTCTCGGTTGCAAACGCGCTGTCGCGCGAGAACATGGCGAGGTTGCCCACCATGCGCTCAGCGGCGGACAACTGCTCGAGGGTCCGGCTGAGCCACCGCTGGTGTTGCGGGTTCAGGTCGGCAGCGCCGACGATGTGCGACACGTAAAGTGTGGCTGCCGACAAGGGGGTGCGCAGTTGGTGCGCCAGCACCGAGGCGGACTCGCTGGTGGCACGCAACGGCGCGCACGTGGCGCGGTCGTGTTCGACCAACACCACCATGTGGGCACCGTTGGCACACCGATCACATTCGACGTACCGCAACGCATCCGATGCGACCGTGGTGCCGACACCGTCGGCACTGGCCCACCGGGTCTTGAGGTCGGCCCAGGGCACGCCGACAGGATCGTGACCCAGCAGGCTGGCTGCCTGTCGGTTGCTCGCCGAGACGATACCGGATGCGTCAACCGAGAGGATCGCGGATACCGGGACGCCGGCAGCGGACGGGCTCGGTTCAGCGGCAGCGCCCAGCGTCGCCGTGCAGGTGTCGCTTTCTGTCTGGTGGCCGGAAACGTCGGCCTTGGCGGGCTGCGGCATGAACTGCTCATCGAATGCAAAGTGGACCTTGCCGTCGATGCAGATTCAGTGCCACACGATGTTGTGACGAAAATCAGTGAGTTGCCGGCCTTGAATCAGACCGGCGACAGGATCATGACGCCGCTTCGAGCTCCGAGCGCTGAATGCTGTACTTGCGCATTTTCTCAACCAGCGTTGTCCGGCGGATACCGAGACGCTTGGCCGCATGCGCGACAACACCGTGCGTTTCGTCGAGCGCCTGGTGAATCAGACTGATTTCGATCTCGGTCAGGTGCTGTTTCAGGTCAATGCCGTTTCGCGGCAACCGCGGGTCTGCCGTGGCGGCAAAACTCGGCACACTGCCGACCAGATCGTCGCTCTCGGTGGGCACCGTACTGACGTTCGCGGGAATGTCTTCGTCACTGTGAAACACGTTGCTCGGCAGGTCGCGCGCGTCGACCACGCCGTAGGGAAAGAGGATCGCAAGCCGCTCGATCATGTTGGCCAACTCGCGCACGTTGCCGGGCCAGTCGTAATTGCACATCGACAACAGGGCCTGGTTGGTGAGCCTGACCGATGTGTTTTTCTCGTGCTCGAGGCGTGTGATCAACTCCTGCACGAGCAGGGGCAGGTCTTCCTTGCGATCGCGCAGGCGCGGCATCTCGATGGGGAACACGTTCAGGCGGTAGAAGAGATCCTCCCGGAAGGTCCCCTTGGCAATCTGCTTTTCGAGATCGCGGTGCGTTGCGGCGACAATGCGGACGTTGGTCTCAATGGTTTTGTTGCTGCCCACGCGCTCGAAGCTGCGCTCCTGCAGCACACGCAACAACTTCACCTGCATCGGCAGGGGCATGTCGCCAATCTCGTCGAGAAAGATGGTGCCGCCCTCGGCCAACTCGAACCGACCCTGGCGGGCCGTGATGGCGCCGGTAAACGCGCCCTTCTCGTGTCCGAACAACTCGCTCTCGAGCAGATCGGGCGGTATCGCGCCGCAGTTGATCGGCACGAAGGGCTTTCCCCGGCGTGCAGAGTGGTAGTGGATGTTGCGGGCCACCACTTCCTTGCCGGTACCCGATTCGCCGAGAATCAGCACAGTAGCTTCGGTCGGCGAGACCTGCTCGATCATCTCGCGCACCGAGCGGATGCCACGACTGTTGCCCACCAGCGAGCGAAACAACTCGATGTTTCCGGCCCGCTTGGGTTGCTGCTCGCCCGCGCTCTTCTTTTTCGAGAAGACTTGGGCCTTGTGCAGAAAATTGCTGATCACCGGGTAGCGCGCATCGTGCTTGGCCACGCCGAGAAAGGTGCCTGCGAGCACGCTCATCTCTGCTGTGCTCGGCTCGCCGTCGTTCAACAACACGAAGGCCGGCAGGTTGTCAGATTCGGATTGCAACCCCTGGACGGTCGACAGCGCGTCGGTACTTTGTGCGACAAACACCACCTGGTACTCGGCGAGTTTCGGCGATTGGGTCATCGATTCGAGGGAGTACAGGACGTCCGCCTCGCAGTCGATGAACTGCAACACGTTGACAAACCGGTCGGCGCGGTTCACGTCGTGGTCGATGACGAGTGCGCGTGATTGCGATGCTCTGCTCATGTGTCGCTACTTCGGTGGTCTGTTGGACGGCGATCCGGCAAACCAACCGGCAGAGCTGTGCGTTGCCCTATCAGTCAGTGCCTCTCATCGGACGTGGTTCAGGTAACTCGACACGCCCAACACGCCTTTCTGGTGTGTGCGCATCGACTGCACCACGTCGCGTTTTTTTTGCGTCGACAACCGCAGCGCCTGCCGTTGTCGCTCGCTGACGTATTGGAGTATAGACAATAAATTGGCAGTTTCCGGGGCGTCCGCCCGGCTCTGTTCGAGGTGTTCGCGCACTGTGGTCTGGAGCTCCAACGCCAGGGCATTGGCACGGGAAAAGTCGTCCTCTTCGATGGCCGAACACACGTCGTCGGCAAGGCGCAACAGGGCGACGTCCTCAGGCGCTTTGAACTCAGGGGGGTGCTCTGTCATGACGCTCTACCCCGCTTTGTCTGCTTCGATGCCGCGCATGTCGACCGGTATCAGCGCCCAGGCCTCACGCAATTCACGCAGCAAATCGACCGATTCCTGGACTGCCTCGCCGAGTTCGTTGTTGAGGTTGCCCAGCAACAACCGCCGGATCACGTAGACGTAGAGCTCGTGCAGATTGTCTGCGAGATCGCCACCGGCGTCCTTGTCCAGACACCCGTCCAGCCCCTCCACGATGCCGATCACCTCGCTCACAAGCCGATGGCATTCGGCCATCTCCTCCCGTCCCATCGCCGCTTGCGCCTGGGCCAACCGGTCCAGAGCACCGTCGTAGAGCAGTTGAATGAGCTGGTGCGGGTCCGCATACGTGGCGCCGGTTCCCTTGCCGACCTGACGGTACTCGTCTAGTGCCTCGTGGTAGGTCATGTGAATCCAATATCCCTGTGGTTCTGCGTCAGTGTCTGGCGCGCAGCACAGGTCAGCGGCTCACGGCATCACGCGGACTGGTCAAAAATCCGCGCAGAATCCATGGTGTCCACCGACTGGTACTGCACGTCGCGCATCAGATGCAAGACCTCCTCGCTCGGAATCTGACGCACGACTTCACCGGTGTGTCGACTGGTCACAGTGATCACGGTGCTGCCAGTGTCCTTGTCCACGCTGAACTCAAGGTCCTGATGCTTCAGGCTGTCATTCAGTTTTTTTGCCAACTGCTCGCTCGACTGCTCGATCAGAGCCGACTGGTCAGGTGCGTTCGGGTCGCGCCTGCCGCCGTCGTCGACCGCTTCGCTCTGGCGTGCCCGTTGAGTCGCGTCCACGTCGGAGAAGGCGGCCTCGTTGGCGGCCGACCGGGTTTGGTAGGGGTTGCCGTTGTGCGGTATCCAGCTCGCGCCTGCACTCGCTATGTCTGCAATTCTGTTCATCACTCTCTCACCTGTGGTGTCCAATGGACACCCGACTGGCCTTCCTTCCGGTGGAGTGAATTCCTTGGCGAACCGACGCCCTCGCTGGCGACGACCTGCCTGACGGGGACGCGTCAACCACGCGCCTCGGCCCCGTCAGACACGATAACGGCAGTACACTGACAATTCTTTAATGCCAGTGGTTGGTAAAGAGCGAGCACTCTTGATCGTCCACAGCCGAGCCATTGTTCGCTTACAAACGCAATCTGTTCAAAACACACCACGCAAGCCACTAAATGGGATTCACATACAAAGCTAATGAGTTGTCACCAGCTGAGCTGCTAATGTGCAACTTAAGGCTGCTCCCGCAAAGCTGGCGCCAGCAGAGACTCGGCGAGCGAGATGGCGGTATCAAGCGTTTGCGCGACGATTGTTGCCACGAACCCCTTTGTACAAGACATCATCTCGTTCAAACACTGAATACACTAAGACGGTTGTGTATGTGTTTGTAAAATGAAGCATTGTGAAGCTACAAACACTCTTAGATCCAACATCTCATACTGATGATTACTAAACGACGCACCGCTAAATTGCCAACTGACACTACACTTGTGCACATGCCTAAAACTCCCGCACTCATTCGAAGCTCCTCACCAAAAGCGATTGACCGTGGGTATTCGATTAATGCTAGAACACAAGCGCCGCGAGTTTGTAGGACACTCTTAAACACTCTTGAGCAGTAAGTCGCTCTGATCGCAGATTCTATGATGCCCAAGACGGTTCTGTTCTTGCAGCAGAGGGGAGGCGTTACTCACGAAAGTTATCTATTTTCGCGACAATAGTACGAACGCCTGCACGTAGTATGGAAATCGAAATACAACGGCATCAACCAAGCCAGGTACTAAAGCACCACGGCAGACTCAGCACACGGCACATCACGTTACGGTAGGGACCTCTGACAAGTCATAGTGCCTCTACGTTGACGAGAAGAACGGTTAGCAAAGCTGGTTACCGAACGCGCAGCAACTAACTCCGGAATAGCCCTCAAGGGTGAGGGACAGACTAGATGTGCGGGGACGCAGTCGATGCAGTGGATACAACCGTTATGTAACGTTGGAGGAGTACATATGAAAATCCCACCATATCTGCGCGCATACGCGACACTCGCACTGGCAGCCGCGTCAATATCAGTGGCAAGTTACATCGCATTGCGCTTCGTCCTATTCCTCCGCTCAGCATCTGCTGCACCCGAAACGGCCGACGGAGAATATCGCATAGGATGAAAAAGATCCACGCGCTTACGAAAAAAAAATCCAAACGCACAAGTTATTCTGAAGACAACGATCAACTACACGCGCTAGGTATTGGCACGCTGCCATATCTGATAAACCGAGAAATAGACAATTGAAAAAAGAACCATGTACCCCCGAACGCCATAAACCAAAAATGGCACAAGGACTCACCGCTGATACGTGCTATGGACGGCGGCAGCACTGATCTAAGCGGTTTGATCCAAAAGAAATAGACGTACACTGAACAGCCAGCGCCCGAAGTCAAGATAATCCCATCATTTTATTCTTGGGCTTCATTGACACCTTTAAATCACAATTCAACATGACTGATAGTGTTGATAAACGCTCACTTAGTCGATGCCCCAGTAAAAGCTAAAGCCTTGTTAAAAAAGGAGATAAACGATGATAGTCCGGCTACTGAGCATACTTGCATTGGTCACCAGCATTATGCACGCACGACCTGTTTTTCCTGAAGATATGGTTGAGACGGCAGTGTCCAACATGCACCATACGATAAAAAATACCAATTCCTTACGCAGCTTAATAAGAAACAACAGTGTTATAGAAGGTAGCGATACCGAGAACACTACAGTAGACAACACTAATTTCGCGAGAATCAAAACCGCAACACGGGACCTGCCCGTGGTCGGCTATGTTCCATTGGACAAAATTCCAATCACGAACAGCATTATTCACGGTGAAACAACCGCAGAAAAGTATTTTCGTCGTGCGTTACAACTACAGGCAACAGAGCCACAAATCGCAGCAAATCTGCTAGAGAAAGTCTTATCTCAGGAGCCAAACAATACTAAGGCAAGATTACTCCTTGGGCGGCTCCTTACTATGTCCCGAGACGCTAGTAAGGCCGTACTCGTTCTAAAACCTCTACTTCTTCAAGAGAATTATAACTGGCAACCTTGGTTCTGGGCAGGTACTGCACTGCTGCAGATCCGCGAACTATCTGGGGCTGCAAGGTTGCTAGACCAAGCGCTAGCACGCAATCGTAGTGTTCCTGCAATTTGGGTTCAACGTGCGATTGTTGAACAAGAGAACGGTTCAGCTGAAAGCGCACTTCAGTTACTGCACGCTGCTTCAAAGATTTCACCCCACAATACCAGTGTTTTGCTTAACATGGCCATTTCAACTAACAAGGTTGACCACTTAAGTCATCTAAGCGAAGGCTACTACAAAAAATATGTAAAAATGAAACTTCGATGTATGCATCAGTGCTGATGTAATTTAATACGTCGCACGTGTGCTTGTTCTTTGACAACTCTAGACAGACTCTTCCTTCTAGTTGAAATCGGCTGCCTTCCGGGGACGC
>JBCCUP010000036.1 GCA_039196715.1 Pseudomonadota bacterium | reverse complement strand
GGGCGCCCCCGCCACCGGGGCGTGGGGGCGCGCGGGGGTGTGCGGTGGCCCACCCGGCTCCGCGCCCGACCGAACATGACGAACCTGACATGTTTGAATGGCGTTTGGTCATGCTAGGGGGGTTACAGCCTTGTTAGAGTGGCGCTCGGACAACACACGAGCCAAGGCAATGGACGCTGCTGTGCTGTGGTACCGGCGAGGTCGCCGATTCTCTCCCCAGGTCGCGCGGTGGCTGGCCGTCGGACTGCTTGCTGCCCTCCTGGCGGCGTGCGACGGCTCGGGCACACCCGCGTCGACCGACACTGGATCGACGACCGGGCAGGGCGCGGGCCAGGGTTCGTCCGCCGGCGGCGGCACCACCACCGGCTCAGGTGGCGGGGGTGGCACCGGGTCCGACTCGGGTACCGGTTCGGATACCGATGCCGGCTCGGGCACTGACTCTGGTTCCGGTACGGATTCAGGCTCCGGCACCGACCCCGGCACGGGCACCGACCCCGGTACAGGCACCGACCCCGGTACGGGCACCGACCCCGGCACGGGTACCGACCCCGGCACGGGCACCGACCCCGACACGGGTACCGACTCGGGCACAGGCACCGACCCCGGTTCAGCGCCCGCACCCGCGCCGCTGACGCTGTCCGCGGTGGCGCCACTCGCGAACACGGTGCCGGTCTGGACACCGGCGGGCTACCGCTTCGATTTCACCAGCTCGAACGATGCGGGCGTAGCGCAGTACCGCGTGTCCACCTTCAACCTGGACGCGGGCACGGATTCGGGTGTGACGACGGTGGCCGCGCAGAACGGCACGAACACGCGCTATCGGGTCCACCGGGACATCCTGCTGACGCCCGGTGTCAGCTACCGGTGGCGCGTGTTTGCGCACGCGGCCGATGGCGCCGAGTTGGCGCGCTCGGCCGACAACCTCTTTACGGTGCCTGCACCGCTGCTTGAACAGATCACGCCCGAGCCCGAGGCCAACGTGGTCCACAACGAGCTCGGCGAGTACGCGTTGTTCGCGCGCGTCAACGCCTTCGACGAGACCGGGTCCGACGTCACCATCCCGGGCGCGTCCGAGCTGCGCGTGTCCACCTTCGACCTGGCCGACGGTGTCGGCACCGGTGTGACGACGAAAAGCTGGTCGGCCGCCTCCATCTTCGACGCGAGCTTCATTGGCTACGAGGAAGTCAGGACGCGCTACGACCGCGACGTGGCGCTCGACATCGGCAAACGCTACCGCTGGCGCGTCTTCCTGCACGACACGGCCGGGAACGAAATCGCCCGGTCGGCCGACGCGTTCTTCACTGTGGTGGCGCACGACGGCTCCGACGCCCAGATGATTCCGCCACGGCATGTGCTGCGCTCGCGTGGCGCGAACACCTTTGTCACGCGGGCGGACTACCGCGGCACGGCCGCATCGGCGAGCCTGAACAGCAATTGCCGCGGCACAGGCGCCTGCGACTTCGTCATCGATGTGATCGAAAACTACCTCGAGTGTCTGTACACCCGCGCCGACGGCAGCGCCGCCGCGCGGCCCGGCTTCAAGTTCTCGATCAACCACCGGTCCTTTGGGCCCGGTGGGCGCCCGAGCTCCACCGGCTCAGCCCGGTTGATCGCCAAGGCCCGTGACAGCTACTGGTTCGAGCGCACCGAATCCGGCGGCGGCGGGGACCCGGAATCGCAATCGCTGCCCGCGCTGTTCGACGCCTTCGATTCCGTGATTGCCGGCAACTACGCGCCGGCCGGATCGCTCGAAGAGCAGAACCGAAACGGCAGCTGCGGCACCTTGTCCGAAGCCGAGTTCCGCCGGCGCTACATGATCGACCGCTTCCCGGACTTCGAGACCGGGGCGCCGCCGGCCGTGGCACCAGACACGCAGTTGCTGAGCAGCCAGCAGTTCCACTTTTATTCGCGGCCGCAGCGCCCCTAGTGAGCGAACCGCCTCGGGCGTTACTCGAGCGGATCGTGTGGCGTCGCGCCGTGGCGTGAGGTGGCCGGTTCGCGGCGCCTAGCCGTGCACCAGCTGCGGCCGGAAACCCTGGCGCTTGCGGTGGTTGTTGACCGCGAGGGTTTCGGCGTAGCACGCCAGGTAGCCGCGCGCGCTGCGACGCCAACTGAATTCCCAGCCCATGCCGTTCTGTTGCAGGCGCGCCCAGCGGATGGGTTCGTTGCGGTAGCAGTGGATCGCGCGCTCGATGGCGGTTGCCACCGCACGGCCGGTGAGGTTTCGAATCGTGAAGCCGTTGCTGCGTGCGTGGCCGCTGGCGTTGTCGAACACGGTGTCGCTGATGCCGCCGACGCGGTGGGCAATCGGCAGGGTGCCGAAACGCAGCGCGAACATCTGGGTCAAGCCGCAGGGTTCAAAGCGGCTCGGCATCAGAAAGGCGTCGCCGCCGGCGAACAACCGGTGGGAGAAGCCCTGGTCGAAGCCCAGGCGCACCGCGATGCGGTCGGGCTGGGCGTCGGCGAGTTCCAGCAGGTCCTCGACCAGCGGGTTGCTGCCGTGCCCCATCACCGCCAGCTGGCAGTTGAGGCCCGGGCTGTTGCGCAGCGCGTCGATCACGAGATCGATGCCTTTCTGCTCGTCGAGGCGTGCCGCGAGCACGAGCAGCAGGCTGTCGGGGTCGGGCGAGAGCCCCAGTTCGCGCTGCAGGTCGCGCTTGTTGGCGCGTTTGGCGACGAGATTCCAGGTGTCGTAGTGGTGCGCGAGGTGCGGTGACTGGGACGGGTCCCAGAACGCCGTGTCGATCCCGTTGAGGATGCCCCACATGTCTTCGGCGCGGTGCTGCATCAGACCGTCGAGACCGCAGCCGAACTCGGGGGTCTGAATCTCGCTGGCGTAGCTCGGGCTGACGGTGTTGATGCGGTCGGCGAACACCAGGCCACCCTTCATGAACGAGAAGTCGCCGTGGAACTCGAGCTTTTCCATGTCCCACCAGTGGGCGGGCAGCTTCAGGGTGTCGAAGGTCTCGCGGCTGTAGATCCCCTGGTAGCGCAGGTTGTGCACTGTGAACAGCGTGGCGGGGCGGTCGACCTCCTCGGAGAGGTACGCCGGGATCAGGCCCGTCTGCCAATCGTTGCAGTGCACCAGATCCGGCCGCCAGTCGAGGCCGGCGCGGCCCATGGCAATCGCGGTGGCGACCTGCGCGAACAGAGCAAAGCGCGATGCGTTGTCGGCCCAGTCGCGGCCGTTTTCGTCGCAGTAGGGCGAACCCTTTCGGGCGGAGAAGCACGCGTGGTCCACGGTCAGCACCGGCACGTTGCTGTCCGGCATCAGGCCCTGCCGGATAGTGGCCGTGCCGAGCGCCACGTTCGCTTGGCCGACGATGCGCTGCTGCGGCACGCCGCTGGCGACATCGGGGTAGGCCGGCAGGACGATGCGGACATCGTGACCGGCGGCGTGCAGTGCGCGTGGCAATCCGTTTGCGACGTCAGCCAATCCGCCGGTGCGCACCAGCGGTGCGGCTTCACTGACGGCAAACAAGATGGTGTGTTGTAGTGGCACGGTGAATCGCCTTGTCCGTGGGGCCTCGCGGCCCATTCACATCGGCAACGTCGCACGCAGGCGACGAGCGGGGTTCCCGGTTCTCCTGCAATTCACCCGCCAGATGTGGTGCCGGACGGCTTTCAGTCCGGTGAAGGATGCTGTCGGTGGGTTCGCGTTCCCTGCGCCGGATTCGAGTTGATGACGGCGTCAAAGCCAACAAATTGACACGTCGATGTCAATTTGCGGCGCCCGGGGGTGAGCTCGGTGGCGGGGCGGCTCCACACGCCGGTTCGGACGGGCCGTGTGCGCGCCTTGCGCAGAGTGGGTGGGTAATTGTTATAATGTCGTGTTTACTTGTATCGATCACACACCACTCAACACGTCACGTGTTCGGAGTTCAATAACACGATGTCATGCCTCAGCGCTGAGCAGAAAGCTCAAATTGTCTCAGACAACCAGCGGGGAGCCACCGACACAGGCTCGCCGGAAGTCCAGGTCGCTCTCCTGTCCGGTCGCATTTCGCACCTCACCGAGCACTTCAAGTCGCACAAACACGACCACCACTCGCGCCGCGGGTTGCTTCGCATGGTCAACCAGCGCCGCAAGCTGCTCGACTACCTGAAGCGCAAGGATCAAGGCCGCTACTTCGACCTCATCAAAAAGCTCGGCCTGCGCCGATAAACCACCCAACAGGTACACCCGTGTCAAAAGCGACCAAGAGCTTCAGTTTCGGCGACCAGACCGTCACCCTGGAAACCGGTGAGATTGCCCGGCAGGCCTCCGCAGCCGTCATGGCGAGCATGGGTGATACCCAAATGCTTGCAACCGTGGTGGGGCGGCGCGAAGCCAAGCCCGGTCAGGATTTCTTTCCGCTGACCATCAACTACCAGGAAAAGACCTACGCAGCAGGGAAGATCCCCGGCGGGTTCTTCAAGCGCGAGGCGCGCCCCAATGAAGAGGAGGTCCTGACCAGCCGTCTGATCGACCGCCCCTTGCGGCCGCTTTTCCCGAAAGGGTTCAAGAACGAAGTTCAGGTCATCATCACCGTGATGTCCGTCGACCCGGAGCTCGGCACCGAAGTGCTTGCCATGCTCGCTGCGTCGGCGGCGGTGTCGCTCTCGGGCATTCCCTTCGACGGCCCGATTGGCGCCGCGCGGGTCGGGTACCAGAACGGCAACTACATCCTCAACCCCACCAAGACTGCGCTGCAGAGTTCCGACCTGCTGCTGACGGTGGCGGGTACCGAGGACGCCGTGTTGATGGTGGAATCCGAAGCCAAGCTGCTCTCCGAAGAGGTGATGCTCGGTGCCGTGATGTTCGGTCACGAGCAAATGCAGGTCGCCATCTCCGCCATCAACGCACTCGTCGCCGAGGCCGGCCAGCCCCGCTGGGCATGGAGTGCGCCGGCGAAAGACCAGGCTCTCGAAGACCAGGTCAAGGCCGCTGTCGGCGACGGCATCGGCGAGGCCTACCGCATTGTCGAGAAAACCGAGCGTCTCGAGAAGCTGTCCGTGCTTCGCCACGCGGCGATCGACGCGGTCGTGAGCGACGGCGGGTACAGCGAAGACGATGTGCGTGGCGCTTTCTCCGCGCTCGAGAAGAGCATCGTGCGCTCGCGCGTGAGCGCGGGCGAACCGCGCATCGACGGCCGTGCCCACGACACCGTGCGTGCCCTGAACATGCAGACCGGATTGCTCAAGCGCACCCACGGTTCGGCGCTGTTCACCCGCGGTGAGACCCAGGCGATTGTCACCGCCACGCTCGGCACCGCACGCGACTCGCAGATCATCGACGCGCTCACGGGCGAGTACAAGGAGCCCTTCCTGCTGCGTTACAATTTCCCGCCGTACTGTGTCGGTGAAGCGGGCTTCATGGGTTCGCCGAAGCGCCGAGAGATCGGCCACGGCAAGCTCGCCAAGCGCGGCGTGCTCGCCGTGATGCCGAACGTCGAGGATTTCCCGTACACCATTCGCCTGGTGTCCGAAATCACCGAGTCGAATGGCTCGAGCTCGATGGCCTCGGTCTGCGGCTCCTCGCTCGCGCTGATGGACGCCGGTGTGCCGATCAGCGCGCCGGTGGCCGGTATTGCGATGGGCCTGGTCAAGGAAGGCGACAACTTCGCGGTCCTTTCCGACATCCTCGGTGACGAGGACCACCTCGGCGACATGGACTTCAAGGTCGCCGGTTCGGCTGACGGCATCACGGCGCTGCAGATGGACATCAAGATCCAGGGCATCACGCGCGAGATCATGCAGCAGGCGCTGGAGCAGGCCAAAGCGGGCCGCCTGCACATCCTCGAAGCCATGAACCAGTGCATCGATGCGCCGCGGGCCGAGCTCTCCGATTTCGCGCCGCGCTACCTCTCGATCAAGATCGACCCCGAGAAGATCGCGGCCGTCATCGGCAAGGGCGGCGCAGTCATCCGCGCGATCACCGAGGAGACCGGTGCGTCCATCGACATCGAGGACGACGGCTGGATCCGCATCGCCTCGGTCGACCGCAGTGCCGGCGAAGACGCCAAAGCGCGCATCGAGTCGATCACCGCGGACGTCGAGGTCGGCAGCGTGTACGAGGGCAAGGTGGTCCGAATCATGGACTTCGGTGCGTTCGTCAACATCCTGCCGGGCAAGGACGGGCTGGTACACATCTCGCAGATTTCCGAGGAGCGCGTTCAGAACGTCTCGGACGAACTCTCCGAGGGCCAGACCGTCAAGGTCAAGGTGCTCGAGGTGGACAAGCAGGGCCGAATCCGTCTCAGCATGAAGGCCCTCGCGGCCGACGCCGCCGAGGCCTGAGGCCACCGCCATACGGGGCGGTCTGCCGACCGGTCCGCTGCCGAAGAAGGGAGCCCTGTGCTCCCTTTTTTGGTTTGGGGCGCGGCGGCCGATACAGGGGACAGGACACGACTGCGTCGGCCGCACCTGCTACCGGGCGCGGCACTTTCTCGCGCGTGTCCAGTCACAGAGGCAACCGATGCACACCGCGAGGTCCCCCATGTTCAGCCGTGTCTTGTCGCTGATTGCGCTGTTGCTGTTGAGCCCGGCGTTGCTCGCGAAACCTTTCGACCACGAGCACACGGCCTGGTCCGAGTTGCTCGACAAGCACGTGCGCTGGATCGACGGTGTGGCGTCGCAGGTCGACTACGCCGGCATGGCCGCTGACCAGGCGGCACTCGACGCGTATCTGCAGACCCTGAGCGCCGTCACGCCGCGCGCCTACCGCAAGTGGAGCCGTGATCAGCAGCTCGCGTTTCTGATCAACGCCTACAACGCGTTCACCATCGACCTGGTGCTGACAAAGTACCCCGATCTCAAATCGATCAAGCAGATCGGCGGGTTTTTCAAGAGTCCCTGGAAAATCGAGATCGGCAAACTGCTGGGTCAACCCCGCACGCTCGATGAGATCGAGCACGAGATGATCCGCGAAGCGGGCGTGTTCGACGAGCCGCGCATCCACGCGGCGGTGGTCTGTGCCTCGATCGGCTGCCCGGCCTTGCGCACCGATGCCTTCACCGCCGAGCGCCTGGAGATCCAGCTCGAAGACAGCATTGTCCGATTCCTGTCCGACCGGTCACGCAACCGACTGCGCGGTGACGACTTGCAGGTCTCGAAGATCTTCGACTGGTACGGCGACGACTGGGACGACCTCAAGGCCTTTTTCGCGCGCCACGCGGTGATCCTCGCCGACGACGCAGCCGGGCAACGGCTGATTCGGGAGGGGGCCTACGACCTCGACTTCCTGAGTTACGACTGGGACCTGAACGACCTCTCGGGTTGAATCCGAGCACACTGTCAGGCGTGGTGGACCTCGGGCGGGGTCGGCTGGCGCGCGACCCACGCAAGCGCGAGTGAGTAACTCTCGGCGCCGAACCCGGCGATCACGCCGCGCGCAACCTGGGACACGAAACTGTGGCGGCGGTACTCTTCGCGGGCGTGCACGTTGGACATGTGCACCTCGACCACCGGCGCCTGGCACAGCGCCAGGGCATCCATCAGGGCAATCGACGTGTGAGTGTACCCCCCGGCGTTGATGATCAGCGGTTCAGGGTGTCGGGCGAGTTGTTGTACCCAGGTGATCAGTTCGCCCTGGCTGTTGGTCTGGCGGATCACCGCCTCCAGGCCCAGCGATGCCGCCTCGGCGACCAGCGTGTTGCAGAGGTCCGTGTAGCCGGTCGAACCGTACAGGCTCGCGTCGCGCTGGCCCGTCATGTTGATGTTGGGCCCATTGAGTATGTGGACGGTGCGGCTCACGCGCGCTCTCCTCGAAACCGGTGTGCAGAGTATACCGGCACCGCGTGTTTCGACTGGTGCGGCGGGTACAATGGCCCCATGTCTCCGCAAACGCTACGCCAACATGACCGCGCTCGCCGCTGACGTCACCGTCGTCGGTGCCGGGCTCACCGGCGCGGCCCTGGCCTACGGTCTGGCGCGCCGCGGGTTGCGTGTGGTCCTGCTCGACGCGCGCGACCCGCTCACCGACCTCGCACCGGCCGTTGCGCCGCTGATGGTGCAGGACGCACGTCTGGCTGGTGAGGGTGCGGCGCAACTCACCCAGTTGGCGGTGCAGAGCTGGGTGGATTTCGACACCGAACTCGCCGACATCGCCGGCTGCCACCTGCAATACCGACGGGACGGCGGCTTGCACCTCTGTGCAACCGAGACCGACTGTGCAGCCCGGCAGGCGGCGTTGCTGGCGTCGAACCGCGCGGCACCGTCGGCACCGTCGGCGTTTGAAATGTTGGACGCGGCCGCCTTGCGGCGATTGGTGCCGCGGCTCGACGGCACGCTCGCTGGCGCGAGCTACTGCCGCGATGACGCCCGGGTCAACCCGCAGGCGGTGCGGCGCGCGCTCGGGCTTGCCCTGGTCCGGCTCAAGGTGGACTACCGACCCCACTGCCGTGTGCAATGGGTGCGCGAGCAGGGTGGGGAGTGGGTGGTGATGGCGCGCGGACTGGCGGTCGGGTGCGGTCGTGTGGCGATCGCCTGCGGGATCGACGGCGCCGCGCTGGTGCCGCCCGGCGACGGCGTGACACCCCGGCTGCGGTCGAGCGCACACAGTGTGGTGCAAACCCAGGCGCTCGCACCGTTCCTGCCGTTTGCCACCAGCCAGTTCACCCAGGCCGGCGACGGGTCGCTGTTGCTCGACGCCGCGGCACTCGGTGTGGCGGTGGACGCCGACGCCGTGGCCGTGCGCACGCGGGCCGCGGCGGTGTGCACCGGTGTCGGCCAGGTGGGCGTGATTCGCAGCTGGCACCGCGACCGTGCGGTGGCGCCCGATGGCGGCGCCTGCTACGCGCCACTCGACACGTCCGCGCGCTGTTGGTTGTTGGCCTCGCCCGAGCCGGTGCTGCACCTGCCGGTGCACGGCGGTGTGGTCGCCGATGCCGTGGCGGGGCGGGTTCCGGCGTCGGGGTTGTGTGCCTTTCACGGCGGGCCAACCTCGGCCGGCGTGGTCTCGCCCGGCATCGACCGCACGGGGTGAGTATGCAAACACGAGAAACAAGACAAGGCTGCCCCTATTGTGGCGAGGTGCTGGACCTGATCATCGACGAATCGGTGCCGGATCAGCGTTACGTCGAGGACTGCCAGGTGTGTTGTCGCCCGATCGACGTCGCTACATGGGAAGACGTGGACGGCGTCATACAGGTGCAGTTGTACCGCGACGACGAGTGAGGCCGCCGCTACACTCTGTGGTCGTGAGCACGAGGGGAGCATGACGGTGTTGCGGACAACGGCCCAGGACAGTGTGACGCGCGGGGTGCTGTGCGCACTGGTCGGGTTCGCGGTGTTTTCGGTGCAGGACGCGCTGGTCAAGAGCCTCGGCAATTACTCGGCCTTCCAGGTGCTCTTCTTCGCGATGTTGTTCGGCTACGTGCCGTTCTCTCTGGTGCAGGTGTTTGACCGCACCGAACGGTCGTTTCGCCCAAAACACCCCGGTTGGGTGCTGTTGCGGGCCTACTGCGCCGTCGCAGCCGTCTGTCTGGTGTTCACGGCATTTACGGTGCTGCCGTTCGTGCAGGTGTACGTGGTGATTTTCACCGCACCGCTGCTGATCTCGCTGCTCGCGGTGCCGATGCTCGGCGAGCGGATCCACATCTTCCGGGGTGTGGCCATTCTGCTCGGCTTCGCCGGTGTGCTGATCGTGCTGCGGCCGAGCGTCGAATCGGTGCACTGGGGGCACCTCGCGGCGATCATCGGCGCCTTCCACATCGCGCTCGGTTCGGTGATCTCGCGGCGGCTCGGCGGCAAGGAGCAGGCGGGCACGATGATGGTGTTCCCGCTGCTTGCCAACATCCTGGTGTCGGGGGTGGGCCTCCTGTTTGTCTACCGGCCGATGCCGCTGCAGGACCTCGCGCTCATGTGCCTGACCGGTGTGTTGGCGATGATTGGGCAGTACCTCCTGCTGACCGCCTACCGCACCGCACCGGCGGCGCTGGTCGCGCCGATGCAGTACAGTCAGCTCATCTGGGCGGTGCTCCTCGGCTACGTCTTCTTTGCCGAATCGATCGATGCCATGACCGTCGCCGGATCCGCGATCACAGTGCTCGCGGGCGTGCTGATTGTCGTGCGCGAAGTGCAGGTCTCGCGTGTGCAACCGAACCTGCGCACCCGCAACGTGCGCGGCGTGGCCGCGGCGCCGATGCGCAGCTCAGAGCACGACGACGCCCCATGACCGCCGTGCGAGCCGCCTTCGTCTCGCTGACTGCGCAACGGCTGACGTTTGGCGCGGTGGCCCTGGTGGCGCTGCTCGTTGTTGCGCAACCGGCAGAGACCGGGGCGTTGGCCTGGCCGTCTCGGACGGTGTACTGGGCGTTGCACGTACTGCTCGGTCTCGCAGCGCTCTGGCTCGCCGGGGAGTTGCTCACACGCGCGGCGCCCGGTCGGACGCTCTGGACGTGGGTGTTGTGCGGGCTGATCGGCACGGCCTTTGCCGCGCCCGGTTTCCAGGCACTCGAGTGGCTCTGGCCCCTGGCGGGTGATGCCGACGTTGACGGCGCGCTCGACCGCCTGGCGGCGGGCAGTGGGGCGGGGGCCCTGCTGGCCGAATTCCTCGGCACCTTGCCGTGGGTCATGTGCGGGTGGGCGCTGATCAACGGGCCGCTCTGGCGAGACGCTGTGTCGCCAGCGACGGCACCAGCGTGCCCACCGGCGTCGGGGCCTGCAGCCGTCGACGCGGCGGCCGTGCCAGCACCGCCGGACGACGGCCCGCCGCCTGCCGA
Source organism: Pseudomonadota bacterium (assembly GCA_039196715.1). Taxonomy (NCBI): domain Bacteria; kingdom Pseudomonadati; phylum Pseudomonadota; species Pseudomonadota bacterium. The sequence continues at coordinate 32,572 of JBCCUP010000036.1, read as the reverse complement.
CGCCGTGCTGCCGGAATCGTTGCGGGATCGGCTGCCGACACGCGCCCTCGGTGATTTCGTGTCGATCTCGGCGGACCTGCATTACCTGCAGGTCGTGACCACAACCGGGCGCTTCACGGTGCTCGGCCGCTTGCGCGACGCGGTCAGCGAGCTGTCCGACATCGGTCTGCAGGTTCACCGCTCGCACTGGATTGCCGATGCACACGTCGAGCGGGTTATCCGCCAGGGCAGCACAACGGTCTGTGTGCTGAGCACCGGTGACCGCGTGCCGGTGAGCCGGCGTCGCGCGCGCGACGTGATCGAACGCTTCGGCCAAGGCGTCGTGCACCGCTCGGCCGCGACCCCGCCCGACGCCTGAAACCGCCCGTGCCGTCGGTGCCGTTGGTGCAACGGCCCGCCGTTCGTGCAGCGTTTGCACCGCTCGTGCGACCGGCACTCGGATTGCCGCAGGGGCGTCGCTAGGGTAACCGACAGGCAAGGCCGTTGCGGCGTGTGCCACCCTCAGTTCACCCTTGGAGAGCACCATGATCCACCCACTGACTCGAATGGCGGCCCCGGTTGCCGTCGCCCTGACCGCCGCGGTTGCCAGCGTGCCCGTTCACGCCGAGCCCCCCACGGGCTGGCGTCTCGTCGCCAGCGTTGGCGCCAGCCACCTGCCGGACGTCTCGACCGAGATCAGCGGCACGGGCGACATCGACGGCGCCTACCGCGTGCACAACGACGGCGGCTTCAGTGGCGGTCTCGGACTGCGTCACCGCTACGCCAACGGTTGGGAAAGCGAGATCGCCTGGGAGTACCGGAGCAACGACACGGAACTCGTGCCGACCGTCGGTGGCACGCCGCTCAGCGGCGGCAACTACGCGTCAAACACCTTTTTCCTTAACGCCCGGCGGTACTTCGGGCCGGTGTTGGGCGGTGAGGGCTACGTCGGTGCCGGCGTGTTCATCACCCAGGAACTCGATATCGACTACGAACCGGCCGGCGGCGAGCGGTCCTTCGAGCAAGGCGGGGCCTGGGGCGCCCAACTGCTCGCCGGTGTGGTCCGGCCGCTCAATGAGCGCTGGTTTGTCGGCGGCGAACTGCGGGTGGCGTCGCTCACCGGTGAAACCCTCGACGCCGAGTCCGGCACCGGCACCGTCGGGCCGATCGACTACGAGCCGGTGTCGCTGCAAGTGCACCTGGGGTGGGCGTTCTGAAAGTGTCTATGCGGTGCGTGCAGGGGCACTGCAGATATCGGCGATGGTCGTTTCGCCCAACCGTTCAACCAGCGTCTGTTCGACATCCGCCATCACGGCCGAGACGCGGTCGTGCAAGGCGTGTTCGATTGCGCAGGACAGTGAACAGGTGTCGACAACGGTGTCGACGGTACGTTGGTCCAGTGCCAGGTACACGTCGGCGAGGCTAATGTCGTCGGGGTTTTGCGCCAGCCGCCAGCCCCCGGCGTGTCCCTTCTCGGAATGCAGGAGATTGGCGTCTCGCAGACGCCCGAGAACGCGCCGAACGACCACGGCGTTTGTGCCGGCGTGCTGGGCAATGTCGGCAGAGGTTTGGGTGCGTGCAGGATCGCTCGCCATGTGGCTGAGGGTGTGTAAAGCGAGCGCCAGCCGACCGTTGCGTTTCATGGCGCGAGTGTAGCGGCTGTCATCATGTAACAAAAGGGGTTGCATGAAACCGGTGGCTCGGGTAGTTTCCTCGCGCTTGCTGTTCCGCAGCCGACCGTGTCACGGCGTTGACCGCCCCGACACGGTGGTTCGCCTGAACCGGCAGCCAATTACCAACCGCCACAGACTTTCAGTCACGATACAGGAATACCCGCATGACACCTATAAACCGATTCATCACCGCTGCGGCGGTGGCGTTCGGCCTGAGCCTTGGCGCTGCTGCCCAGGCACAGACGCTGACCATCGCCGCCACCTGGGGCCCGGGCGACGAAGTGCCCGACCCGCGCGCAGGTTACAACGGCTGGTTGTCAAACCAGACCGGCGTTACCGAAACCCTCATGGGAATCGACTACGACCTGAACCTCTACCCGCGCGTTGCCGCCGGCATCGAACAGGCGTCGCCGACCACGTGGCGTGTCACCCTGCGAGAAGGTGTGCTGTTTCACGACGGCACGGCGGTCACTGCGCAAGCCGTCGCAGACGCCATCACGGCCATTTCCGAAGAGGGCAACGCGGGCCACAACGCCCGGGTCTCCAAGCTGCTCGACCTTGCCAGTGTGAGCGCTGACGGCGACGCGGTCGTCGTGTTCGAAACCAACAGCCCGAATGCGGCCTTTCCGTGGACGCTGTCAGAGCCGGCGATTGCCGTTCTCGGCTCGGCGTCGGACGCGTTCCCGATCAACGCGACGGGCCCGTACGTGTTCAAGGAAGCGGTGCCGAAACAGCTCTACCGCGCCGAAGCGAATGCCAACTACCGTCTTGGCACACCCGGCTTGTCCGAGGTGCGCGTGGTCGTCTCCGGTGATCCGGCGTCCTCCGCGCTCGCGTTCGAGGCGGGTGAAGTCGACATGGTCATCAATTACCCCGAGACCGACTTCGCGCGTATCCAGTCGGACGGCGCCCAAGGCTTTGCGTCCCCGACAGCACGCCTGTACTTCTACACGGTCAACGCGGCGAGCGGCCCGCTGGCCAATCCGCTGATCCGCCGCGCCGTGTCGCTTGCGATCGACCGCCAGGGCATCGTTGACGCAGCGCTCTCCGGCGTGGGCGGTGTGCCCGCTGGCACGGTTTTTCCGGATGGCAAAGGCTGGGCGGCTGACATCCCCGCGACCTACGACCCCGCGCAAGCCGAGGCATTGCTTGCCGAGGCGGGCGCCGTCAAGGACGGTGGCACGTGGATGCTCGATGGCGAGCCGCTCGAGATTGACATCGTGACCTACTCCAGCCGCGCCGCGCTGGCGCCGACAGCCGAAATCACTCAGGCGTACCTGCAGGCAATCGGTGTGACATCCAGCGTGAAGGTGGGCGAGTACGGTGCGAGCAACGATGCCGTCGCCGACGGGTCGGCTGATCTCTTCCTGCAAGCCTGGGTCACCACACCGCAGGGCGACCCCGGTGCCGTGCTCGAGGCGCTGTTGAAGTCGGACGGCGGTTCGAACGCCGGGCAATACGCCAACCCCGAGTTGGACCAGCTGCTCGCCGACGGTCGCGAGAACTTTGACCACGCAACCCGGAAGGACATCTTCGACAAGGTGCAGGCGATCATCGCCGAAGACGCCGCGATGATTCCGGTGTTCCACGTGAGTCAGACCAACGTGGCGCGCGCCGGCTTGAGCGGTTACGCCGTGCACCCGACCGAAACCTATTGGGTGACCCACGAGACCACACTCACGGAATGAGCTTGTCTGTTTCCGGCCTGAGCGCGGTGCGCTCAGGCCGGATCACCCTCCACGACACGGCGCTGACCTTTGAGCGCGGTGAGCGTGTGGGACTGGTGGGTGCCTCCGGATCCGGCAAGTCCACGCTCGGCCACGCGCTCGTCGATGCGATGCGCGCGCGCGGAGAGCACGTCGCCTTTGTGCCACAGAGCCCGGACGACGCGCTCGATCCGCTGCGCAGCATGGGGTTTCACTGGCGCGAAGCGGAGCGGGCACTCGGCCTGGCACCCGACGACGCGCGTCGAGCGTCGGTGTTTTCGACGCTTGCCATCGAGCACGGCGACCTGGGCAAGCGACCCTGGGGCTGGAGCCGAGGCATGCAACAGCGCTTCGTCATCGCGCTTGCGCTGATTGGCACGCCGGCCCTGATCGTGCTCGATGAGCCGACATCCGCACTCGACCCCGTTGTCGCGGCGGACACCATGGACTTGCTCGACACCACGCTCGCGGACACCGACACCGCGGCGTTGCTGATCACGCACGATCTCGGGCTGGCCGCGCGGCGTGTCGATCGGCTCATGGTCATGGACGCAGGCAGAGTGGTTGAGGACGCAGCGACCACGGCGTTGCTGGCTCAACCGAAAACCGACGCGGCGCTTGCCCTGACGCAACACCGAAGCTGGGTGTCACTGCCATGTTGAGGGCCGATGCGCTCTGTGTGCGGCGCGATGCACACCAGACGTTGTCAGACATCTCGTTCTCCGTCGAACCCGGACAAACGCTCGCGGTGGTGGGCGAGAGTGGCGCCGGCAAGTCGACCCTGTTGGCGGCGGTCCTCGGGCTCGTGGAGCCGGCCAGCGGCGCAGTGCGTTGGAACGGTGCGCCGGTGTCGGCGTGTCGACCCTCGCTCGTGATGCAGGAACCGCGCGCGGCATTCAACCCGGCCTTGCCTTTGCGCCGCTCCGTGTTCGAACCGGTGGTGGCCAGAGGCGCGGCGCCGGACGCGAGTCAACTCGACCGGCTTTGTGGTCGGTTGGAGCTGCCGGTGGCCTTGCTCGATCGGCGGCCCCACGAGGTGTCCATCGGACAGGCACAACGGGTGGGGATCTTGCGTGCGTTGATTGCCGCACCGCCACTCGTGTTGTTCGACGAGCCGTTGTCCGCGCTCGACGCTGTGACGCAAAAACACACGGCACGACTGATCTCGGAGTTGCAACAGGAGTACAACTTCACCGCCTTGGTGGTGACTCACGACCTGGGGTACGCCGCTGCGCACAGCGACAACATCGCGGTGTTGCGCAACGGGCACATGGAAGAGGTGACCGGGTCGGTAGACTTCATCGCCGAACCGCAGTCCGCCTACGGTCGACGGTTGTTGGACGCCGCGGTGGCGCTCGGTGCGGTGGAGCGCGCGGCGTGAGGCACGTGCTCATCGGGTTTCTCTGCCGCGCGGCCGTGGTGCTGAGCGGGGCGGCGCTCGCGACGTTTGCGCTGTTGTGGTTCGCGCCCGGTGACCCGGCGCTCGCGATCGCACTCGCGCGCTATGATGCCCTGGTGACCCGAGAGGTTGTGGATCTGGTTCGAGCGGAATCGGGGCTCAACCAGGGGTTCTGGGGGGCGTTTGTCGATTGGGTCGGCCCGCTTCTGGTCGGCGATTTCGGCTATTCGTCGGTGTCCGGTCGGCCCGTGGGACCGGACCTCGCGTCCGCTGCGGCCTACACCGTCCCGCTCGCGTTTGCCGGGCTCGTGATCGGTCTCGCTGTCGCGCTGCCGCTCGCCATACTCGCGGCGCGACACCCGGGCAGCCTGCTCGATCGGGCGGCCGTCGCGGTGGCCTCCCTCGGGGCCGCGATACCGGCCTACTGGCTCGGGCTGCTGCTGATTCTGCTGTTTGCCGTGAAGCTCAGTTGGCTGCCCGCGATGGGCGCGCGCACGGCGGCACACGCCATTCTGCCCGCCGCCACACTCGGGCTCGGGGTGGCAGCCTCGCTGACACGCATCATCCGCTCCGGGATCCTCGAGGCGCGCCTGCAACCCTTTCTGCCCGCGTTTGAGCGACGCGGTGTCGAACCCCGTGCCATCAACCGGGACCACATTGCACCGCACGCGGCGGTGCCGGTCGTGACCGTGCTCGGCCTGGAACTCGCGTTTCTGCTTGAGGGCGCGGTGATGATCGAAGTGATCTTCTCCCGGCCCGGGCTCGGCAGCTTTCTCGTAGATGCGATCGAGGCGCGGGATTTTCCGAAGGTGCAGGCCGTTGTGGTCCTGGCGGCCGTGTTGTTCGTCGTTGTCAACCTGTTGATTGATGTGTTCTACCGGGTGATTGACCCACGGATGGGTGATCGCGATGCGTAGCGTGGCGTGGTTGGTGATCGCGTGCCTGCTGGTTGCGGTGGTCGGGCCGCTGCTTGCGCCCTACGATCCAACCGCGATCAACATCCCCAAGCGCTTGCAGCCGCCGAGCGGTGATTGGTTGCTCGGCACCGATGCGCTCGGACGGGATATCTTGTCGCGGTTGCTGCACGGTGCGCGGTGGTCGCTCGGGCTTGCGTTTCTGGTGTCCGTCATCGGCCTGGTGATCGGCACGGTACTCGGTCTGATCTCGGCGATGGGTGGCAAGGCCGTCGATTGGGCCATCATGCGCGTGACCGACACGTTTCTCGCGTTCCCGGAGCTTGTTGCTGCCGTGGTGATCGCCGGATTGCTTGGCGCTGGTACCGGCACCTTGGTTTTTGCGTTGAGTGTGGTGAGCTGGATGCGATATTGCCGCGTCGCACGCGGTATCGGGTTGTCGGTGCAGCACCGTGGGTACGTGGTGCAGGCACGGCTCGCAGGGCTCTCGCCGCTTGCGATCGCGCGTTGGCACTACCTGCCGTCGCTGCTCCCGTCGCTGACGGTGGTTTGGACCGGCATGTTCGCGCGCGCCATTCTCGGCATCTCTGCGCTCGGTTTTCTCGGCTTCGGTGTGCAGCCCCCGACACCCGAGTGGGGCACCATGCTGCTCGACGCGCGCATTCACATGCGCTCGACACCCTTGCAGATGATCTGGCCGGGTATGGCGGTGGTGGTGTGCGTGCTTGCGATCAACTTGTGCGGTGACGCGCTTCGGGACGCGCTGGCTCGGCATGAAGTCGAACCGTGAGTTTGTCTGATCAACCCGGAGTCGGAATCGGGCTGCGCATTCTGTCCGGCGTGTTCATGGCAGGCATGTATGTGAGTGTCAAAGCGGTCAGTGAGGATGTGCCGCTCGGCGAAATCGTGTTTTTCCGCTCGTTCTTTGCCTTGATCCCACTGGTTCTCTTCTTGTGGTGGCGCAACGAGTTTCCGGGTGGGCTCGCGACCCGGCGCCCGTTCGATCACTTTCTTCGCTCCAGCTTCGGTGCACTCGCGTTGTTTGCCGCATTCGCGGCCCTCGCCCGGCTCAACATCGCCGAGGCCATTCTGATTGCGCAGCTCTCGCCCATGCTCACTGCCGTGGCAGCGGTTATCCTGTTGTCAGAGCGGTTGACCGTGTGGCGTGTGGCCGGGTTGATTCTGGGTTTCAGCGGTGTGCTGATGCTCGTGTGGCCCGAGCTTGGCGGTGGCGAACTGGAGCGCACGCGACTGCTCGGTATCGCGCTCGGTCTGGCATCGGCCGCGTTGTCAGCCCTTGCCTTGATCATGGTACGCAGCCTGAACAAGACAGAGAGTCCGGGTGCCATTGCACTCTACTTCGTACTGGCGTCCATGGTGGGATCGATGTTCACGGTACCGCTCGGGTGGGTGTGGGCTGAGGGGAGCACCTTGCTGTTGCTGGTGAGCGCAGGGTTGTTCGGGGGATTCGCCCACATCGCGATGACACTGTCGTTTCGCTACGCCGAAGCGTCCCGCCTGGCGCCGTTCGAGTACCTCGCACTGCTGTGGCCGCTGTTGGCCGACCTTCTGATCTTTCGGTTGCCTCTCTCCACGAGCTTCCTGTTGGCGGCACCTCTCGTGTTGGCGGGGGCGGCGGTGGCCGCACTGGAGGGCACGCGGCGCGCGGCCGCGCAACCCGACTAGGCCACGGCGCCGCTCAGTGCGCGGCGCACTCGGGCACCGGCGTCAACACGGCGCCGTCGCGCCGCCAGCTCAGGAGGTTGTCGACGGTGAGGTCGCCCATCGCACGGCGGGTCTCGACCGTTGCGCTGCCGACGTGCGGCAGCAGCACCACGCGGTCGCTCCGGGTCAGGGCTTCCGGGATGGTCGGCTCGTGCTCGAACACGTCGAGCCCGGCCATGTGCAAGCGTCCCTCGGTGATGGCATCGACCAGCGCGGCCTCGTCGACCACTGAGCCGCGCGAGACGTTGATGAGCGTCCCGTCGGGGCCGAGCGCGTCGAGCACCTCGCGGTTGACCAGGTGTTGCGTGGACGCACCACCCGGCGTGATCACCACGAGGTAGTCGGAGGCCTCGGCAAGTGACGCCGCGCTGGTGTGGTGGGTGTAGTCGACGTGGTCCCGGCGGGTCCGGGTGTGGTAGTGGACCTGGCAATTGAAGGCTTGCAGTTTGGACGCCAGCGATTCGCCAATGCGGCCGAGCCCCAATATCCCAACCGTGGCCCCCTCGATCGAGCGCGTCAGCGGAGCAGCACCCTTGGCCGCCCAGGCGCCGCTGCGCGCCCAGGCGTCGTCGCGCAGCAACTGCCGGCTGGTGGCGAGCATGAGCATGATCGCGGTATTGGCGACGTCGGCGTTCAGCACGTTCGGTGTGTGGGTCACCATGATGCCCCGGTCGGCGGCGGCGTTCGCGTCGATGGCGTCGTAGCCGACGCCGCAGCAGGAGATCACCTTCAACGCCGGCAGGGCGTCCATCCAGTCGGTCGAGAAGCCGTCGTGTCCGTTGGTGACCGCGCCGAAGACGGTGGCGCCGTGTTCGGCGACGAACGCGTCGCGATCGACGATGTCGGCCAGCGTGTGCACGCGGAAGTGTTGGTGCAAGGCGTCGAGTGCGTGCGGTGGTACGCCGCCGACGTAGAGCACGGCAGGCTGAGGTGCGGTGTCAGTCATCGGCGCGCACCCGTTGCGACTGCGCGCCGAGCTTGTCGATCCAGAGATCGACCCGGTCGCCGTCCTTGAGGAACTGCGGCGGTGTCATGCCAGCCCCGACCCCAGGCGGGGTGCCGGTGCTGATGACGTCGCCCGGGTGCAGCGTGAAGAGCTGCGACAGGTGCGAGATGATCTCGGCCACGGTGAAGATCTGGGTCCGTGTGTTGCCGCGCTGCCGTGGCTCGCCGTTGACATCGAGGCCCATGTCGAGGTTCTGCGGGTCACCGACTTCGTCGGCAGTCACCAGCCACGGGCCGGTCGGGCCGAAGGTGTCGCACGACTTGCCCTTGGTCCACTGGCCGCTGAGCTGGGTTTGAAAATGGCGTTCCGAGACGTCGTTGACGAGGCAGTAACCGGCGACGTGACTCAGCGCGTCCTCGACATTGACGTATTTGGCGATCGTGCCAATGACGACGCCGAGCTCGACCTCCCAATCGGTGTGGGTGGACCCGCGCGGCAACACCGTATCGTCGTTCGGGCCGACCACGGCGGAGTTGGCCTTGAAAAAGAGGATCGGGTGGTCGGGAATCGGGTTGCCGGTCTCCTCGGCGTGGTCGCGGTAGTTCAAGCCAATGCAGAGAAACTTGCCGATGTCACCCACGCACGGGCCGAGGCGCGGCGTGCCGTCGACCGCGGGCAGGGTGCTGGGGTCGATCCCGGCCAACGTCGACAGCGCCGCCGGGCCGAGGCAACGGCCATCGATGTCGTTCACGTGGCCGGACAAATCGCGCAGCGTGTTGGTGTTGTCGAGAAGCCCCGGGCGTTCTGCGCCCGGGTCGCCGTAGCGAAGCAGTTTCATGGGTGGACTTCCATCAGTGGTTGTTGCGCGGCAGGCTGCCCGCCGCGATGCGTTTGAAATCGGGCGCGTCGCCGAGCACCATGCCCTCGCTGAAAGGTCGGACCTCGCGCCGGAACAGGCGTTGCCAGGGTGTCTGGTCCGCCGGGCTCTGGTAGCCCCCGGCCGCGTCCAGCGCCGCGCGCCGTGCGTCGAGCGTCGCGGTGTCGAGCAGCATGTCGGCGGTGCCGGCGTTGAGGTCGATGCGCACGCGGTCGCCGGTCTGCAGCAGCGCAAGCCCGCCACCGTCAGCGGCTTCCGGAGACGCGTTGAGGATCGACGGCGACCCGGAGGTGCCCGACTGACGCCCGTCGCCGATGCACGGCAGAGCGCTGATGCCCTGTTTGATCAGGTAGTCGGGCGGGCGCATGTTGACGACCTCTGCCCCCCCGGGGTAGCCGATCGGTCCGGCGCCGCGCATCACCAGCAGGCAGTCGGCGTCGATCTGCAAGGCCGGGTCGTCGATCCGCCGGTGAAAATCCTCGGGCCCGTCAAACACGATGGCGCGCCCTTCAAAGGCATTGGGGTCGTCGGCGTTCTCGAGATAGCGCGCCCGAAACTCCGGTGTGATCACGCTGAGCTTCATGATCGCCGAATCGAACAGGTTACCGCGCAGGTTGACGAAGCCGGCCTGCTGCTGAAGTGGCGTTGCAGCCCTGTGAATGACATCCGGGCTGATGATCTCGGCGCCACGGCAATTGTCGGCCAGGCTGCGGCCGTTGACAGTCAGCGCGTCCGGGTGGGGCAGGAGGTTCGCCTCGAGCAACTCCGCGATCACCGCCGGGACGCCCCCGGCGCGGTGGTAGTCCTCGCCGAGGTAGCTGCCGGCCGGCTGCAGGTTGACCAGCAACGGGATGTCGAGCCCGAGGCGCTGCCAGTCGTCGTTGTCGAGTGGCACACCGATGTGGCGCGCAATCGCGTTGAGGTGAATCGGTGCGTTGGTCGAGCCGCCGATCGCGGAGTTGACGACGATGGCGTTCTCGAAGGCCTCGCGGGTCATCACGTCGGACGGTTTGCGGTCGGCACGCACCATCTCGACGATGCGCTGGCCAGTGCGGTAGGCCATCTGACCGCGCTCGCGGTAGGGTGCGGGGATCGCGGCCGCCCCCGGCAACTGCATGCCGAGGGCCTCGGCCAGCGAGTTCATCGTGGTGGCTGTCCCCATGGTGTTGCAGTAGCCGACCGAGGTCGCGCTGGAGGCCACCAGGTCGGTAAAGCCGTTGTCGTCGATGTCGCCGGCGGCGAGCAGTTGCCGCGCTTTCCAGACGATGGTGCCACTTCCGGTGCGCTCGCCGCGGTAGAACCCGTTCAACATCGGCCCGACCGAGTGCGCGATGGCCGGGATGTCGACGGTCGCAGCCGCCATCAGCAGGGCGGGGGTGGTCTTGTCGCAGCCGATGTTCAGCACCACGCCGTCGATCGGGTAGCCGTAGAGCGACTCGACCAGCGACAGGTAGGCGAGGTTGCGGTCGAGCATCGCGGTCGGGCGCTTGCCGGTCTCCTGGATCGGGTGCACCGGAATCTCGATCACGGTGCCGCCCGCCTCGATCACCCCGTCGCGCACGCGACGGGCCAACTCGACGTGGTGGCGGTTGCAGGGCGACAGGTCTGAGCCGGTCTGCGCGATGCCGATGATGGGTTTTCCGCCCTGCAGTTCCTCGCGCGTCAGGCCGTAGTTCAGGTACCGCTCGAGGTAGAGCGCCGTCATCTCCGGGTCGTCGGGGTTGTTGAACCAGGCGCGCGAGCGCAGCGGCCGCTCGGCGTCGCTCACGAAGTCCAGCCCCCGTCGATGACCAGGGCCTGGCCGGTGGTAAACGCGCTTTCCTCCGAGGCGAGGTAGACCGCGAGCGCCGCGATTTCCTCGGCCTTGCCGACCCGTCCCATGGGCTGCCGGGCGACGAAATCCTTCATGCCTTGCACCGCGTCGCCAGTCGCGGCAACCCGCTCGCGGAACGACGGGCTGTCGACGGTGCCGGGGCAGATCGCGTTGCAACGAATGCCCTGTGTCACGTACTCGTGGGCGATCGACTTGGTCAGCCCGACCACGGCGGCCTTGGTGACCGTGTAGACGCAGCGGTTCGGCGCGCTGATCACGGATGACAGCACCGACGACATGTTGATGATCGAGCCGGTGCCGCGCTCGAGCATGCCCGGCAGCACAGCGCGACAGGTGTGCCACATGGCGCGGATGTTGAGGTCGATCGCGAAGTCGAGGTCTTCGTCGGTCGCGTCCAGCAGGCTGCCGTGGTGCACCACGCCAGCGCAGTTGAACAGCACGTCCGCGGCGAGGTCGGGCAGCATCGCGCGGATGGCGGCCGGGTCCAGCACGTCGAGCACCGCGGTCTCGATTGTGTTTTCGCTGTCTCGCGCCAGCTCAGCCAGGGTGTCGGCGCTGATGTCGGTCGCGATCACGTGTGCGCCCTCGGCCGCCATGGCGAGCGCAGTGGCGCGACCGATGCCTTGGCCGGCGGCGGTGATCAGGGTGCGTTTTCCGGCGAGTCGTTCGGTCACAGGGCGCGTTCCTCAGGTTGGCGGGTGGTGGGGCAAGTCGTCTTCGATGTAGACGCGGATGATGTCTTCGTAGCTCGCTTCGCTTCGGAAGCCGAGTGCCGGCGCGCGCTGGACGTCGAAGTTACGCGGCCAGTTGTGCACGATAGCCGCGACCTCGGGGTCCGGTTGGTGCACGATGCGCGCGACCACGTCGCCACCGGCGACGCTGCGCAGGGCCTCGATCTGCTCGGCAACGGTACAGGAATAGCCGGGCATGTTGAGCGTCGGGCGACCGCCGAGGTCGGCTTGGGCGAGGGTGGCAGCGTGGGCCAGAAAGCCCGCCGCCGAGCGCGGTGACGCGTGCCAATGGCGCACCGAGTCGTCGACCGGCAACACGGCACGCTGGCCGTTGAGCGGCTCGCGGATGATGCTCGAGAAGAACGAGGAGGCGGCGAGGTTGGCCTTCCCCGGGCGCACCGTGACCGTGGGCAAACGGACGCTGATGCCGTCGACGAATCCTTTGCGGCTGTAGTCGGCGACCTGCAACTCCGTCATGGCCTTCTGCGACCCGTAGGACGTCAACGGGGTGGCGTGGAAGTCGTCGCCGATCTTGTCCGGGAACGGCGCGCCGAACACCGCGATGCTCGAGGCGAACACCAGGCGTGGGCGGTAGCTGCCGTCGCTGGCGAGGTGCTCGTTGCGCAGGGCCTCGAGCAGCGCCCAGCTGCTGCGGGCGTTGATGTCCCAACCGCGATCGAAGTGCCGCTCGGCGTCGCCTGAGACAATCGCGGCCAGGTGGAACACCGCGTCGGCGCGCTGCGCGGCCAGCCAGTCGGCCTCGCCCGCCGTGTGCAGGGCGCCCGTGCGCGTGCTGACCGAGAAGGGCAGGCCCTCCGGTGCGGCGGGCTCGACGATGTCGTAGAGACAGACCGATTCGATTGCCTGCCCGGGCAGGCCGTGCGTCGCGAGGTGTTGCAGCAGCTTCTGACCGAGCATGCCGGCACCGCCGAGGATCAGGATGCGCGTGCCTGCGTCGCCGTGCTCAGTCATGGGGGTTACCTCGTTCGGTGTCGCTATGCCAGGCCCCGAAGGTTGGCATCTTCGCCCAGCGCATGGAAGTGCGCGCGGATGGCCGCCTGACAGCGCGGTGTGTCGCGTGCGAGGGCGCTGGCGAGGATGTCGGCGTGTTCGGGCACGGTGCGTTCGCGGAAGCCGTAGGTGGGCAGGATGGAAATGGCGTGCATGCGCGAGCGCTCGTGCGCGTTGAGCCGGGCCGCGCGCAGGGTGGTCGACGGGCACGCGGATGCCAACGTCTCATGGAACTCGCTGTCCGTGCGGGTCCAGATCTCGATGAAGGGGTCGAGCACCGTGGCCTCGCGCATCTTCTGCTCGACGTGTGCGAGCTTGTGGTGGGCGGCTGTCAGGCGTGCTTCCCATTCGACGTCGCCGTGCGCAATCGAACCTTCAACACAGGCGCACTCGAGCAGCGAGCGCAATTCCATCGCGTCGTTGAGCGACCGCATCGATACCTCGGGCACGTGGAAACCGCGGTTCTCCTCTTGCACCAGCAGACCCTCGCCGGTCAGACGCAACAGGATCTCGCGCGCAGCGCTGGCGCTGAGCCCGAAACGGGTCTTGACCTGCTCGGCTTTCAACCGGCTGCCCGCGTGAAAGCCGCCGGTCATGAGCGCGGTCTTGACGCGCTCGAACGCACTGCTTTGCGGGGGTCCGAGTTGTGGTTCGGGGCTTGCCATGTGGCTCCTGTGCAGGCCGTTCCCGGCGATTCTGCCAGAGATTCGAAAAAAAGAGAAAATTTCGAAACTTTGTTGATTCGCAGGTTATGCACTGATAGTGTGCCGTGCAAGTCGACGACAAGAAGCGGCACCACCCTTTTTTTCAGAACAGCGCAACCACGCGCACCATCAGGGAGACTTTGCTTGATGAAACTCAAGAACGCTTTGCTCACGGCTGCGCTGGCTGCCGGACTGTCTACGGCGGCCGTTGCAGACACCACGTCGTTGCGCATCCAGACACACTTCTCACCCGAAACCCTGTCCGGTCAGATGGCGGCCGAGTGGGTCGAAGACGTCCAGAAGATGTCGAACGGCGAAATCCAGATCGAGATGTTCTACTCGTCGTCTGTGGTCAAGTCGGTTGAAACCTTCGACGCCGCGGTCAACGGCATCCTCGACTGCGACATGACCGGCGGCGGCTACCAGACCGGCAAGAACCCGGCGTTCCAGTTCGCCGGCGACCTGCTCGGCGGCTACACCAACCCCTACCAGCAGCTCGCGTGGATGCTGCACGCTGGCGGTTTCGACAAGGTTCAGGCGCTGTACAACAAGTACGACATGGAGTTCGTCGGCTGGTGGATCCCGGGCCCCGAGTCACTGTCGTCAACCAAGCCGATCGCCGGCGTGGCTGACTTCAAGGACTGGAAATTCCGCTCTCCGCCGGGCCTGGCAACCAAGGTCTTCGCGGCCATGGGCGCCTCGCCGATCGTGATGGATTTCAACGAGATCTTCACCGCGCTCGAGACCGGTATCATCGACGGTGCCGATGCGGCCAACCTGACCAACAACGTCGGTCTTGGCCTCTACGACATCGCCGAGCACACCAACTACCCGGGCTTCCACTCCATGCCTGCGGACCACCTGGCGTGTAACAAGGCCGTGTGGGATGACATGCCGGCGCACCACCAGCACATCATGAAGATCGCGATGGAAGCGCTCGCTCTGCGCAACGCCACCGCGAACGAAGTGAAGAACGCGCAAACCGCGAAGGACCTTCGTGCCAAGGGCGTCAACCTGTACGAGTGGTCTCCCGAAGAGCTCGGCAAGTACCGTGAAGCGGTCAAGATCGGCTGGACCGAGTTTGCCGACAACGACGACGCAAAAGCCCTGCTGGAGTCGCACATCGACTTCCTGACCAACATGGGTCTGATGAAGTAAGGCACCGACGGGTGCTACTGCAAGCCGGGGTTGCGTGAGTGATCCCGGCTTGTTTTGTTTCAGCCGGACGGGCCGGCAGCGTTCGCCGTTGCCCGTGCGGCGCAGAGGTCCGGTCGGTGTCGGGATCGGGCGTCCGATGACGAGGATTGAGCATGATCGAACACGAAAGACGCGGGTGGGTTGATCAGATCAACTGGCGCCTGAGCCGGATCACGTACCTGTTTCCGGCCCTGATCGTCACCATGATTGTGTATGAGGTCTTCATGCGCTACGTGCTGGAGAAGCCGACGATCTGGGTCAACGAGATGAGCCTGTGGATGGGCGGCTGGATCTACCTGTCGGCCGGCGTCTACGCCATGCAACAGCGCTCGCACATCCGCATCACGCTCCTGTACGACATCGTGCCGCTCTGGCTGCGGCGGGTGTTCGACATCGTCTCGGCGGTGCTCATCGTCGTCTGGGCCTTCACCACGATCTGGGGCGGCTACAACGAAGCGGTCAAGGCCTTCCTGACCTGGGAGCGTTACGACTCGGCCTGGGCACCGCCCATCCCTGCGATATCACAGCCCCTGATTCTCATCACGATGGTGTTCGTCACTGTCCAGGCGGTGTCAAACCTGATCATGGACTGGGGCAAGGAAGACCAACCCGGCATTGCCGACGAAGAGTGGGTGTCCGAGATCGAGGAGATCCGGCGCGCCCAATCCATTGACAGCGACAGCCGGGACTGACAGCCATGGATATCGGAACCATCTCACTGGTCTTGCTGATTGGCATGCTGGTGCTCCTCGCCATCGGCATGCCGCTCGGGTTCGCCTCGGGCATTCTGGCGGTTGCGGTGCTGGTCATGAAGTTCGGGCCGGACCTGCTGTTTCGCGACTTCGGCCGCGGCCCGCTCAGCATTCTCGCGCAGCGCATGTACGGGCTCACCACCGACTACGTGCTCATATCGGTGCCGCTGTTCATCTTCATGGCGACCTTGCTGGAGCGCTCCGGCATCGCGCGCGACATGTACAGCAGCCTGAGCCTCTGGCTGAACCGCACCCGCGGCGGCATCGCGCTGGTGACCTCGGTGATGGCCGTGGTGATGGCGGCGATGTCCGGCATCATCGGCGGTGAAGTGGTGTTGCTCGGCCTGATCGCGTTGCCGCAGATGCTGCGGCTTGGCTACAACCAGAACCTGGCGATCGGCACCATCTGCGCGTCCGGGTCGCTCGGCACCATGATCCCGCCCTCGATCGTGCTGATCATGTACGGGCTGATCACGGAGACGTCGATCCACGCGTTGTTCAAGGCCGCGTTCGTACCGGGCTTCATGTTGGCCGGCTTGTACATGGTGTACATCATCATCCGCACGCGCATCAACCCGGACCTCGCGCCCTTGTCCGAGCCAAACCCCGACGACATGGACGGGCGCGCCAAGCTCATCAACGGCTCGATCCTGATCTCGTTGCTGGTCACGGGCGGTCTGGTACTGCTGGTCGTGCGCGCGGTGTTCCTGCAGTACTTCGATCGCATCGAAGACGACACCTCGATGGTCAGCAACGCCTTTGTTACCCAGGCGCTGATCGGTGCAGGCGTGCTGTTGGCGTACCTGCTGTTTGTCATGGGACCGGCCCGCGTCCGCGAGGCGTGGCGCATCGGCAAGGGCCTGGTGGCGCCGCTGTTGGTGGTGTTTGTGGTCCTCGGCTCGATCTACGGCGGCATCACGGGCATCACCGAAGCGGCGGGCATGGGCTGCATCGCGGTGCTGGTGCTGATCATCTTCCGCGGCGAGTTCTCCTTCAACCTCGTGCACGAAGCCCTGATGCGGACCTTCAAATCCACCGGCACGATCATCTGGGTCACCTTCGGGGCCACGGCGCTGGCCGGCGCCTACACGATAGCCGGTGGCCCGACCTACGTCGCCAACCTGATCGTCGGTGCCGAACTGCCGACGCTCGGCGTGTTGTTGATGATGATGCTGATCTTCCTGTTTCTCGGGGCGTTCATGGACTGGGTCGGCATCGTGTTGCTCGTCATGCCGGTGTTCCTGCCGATCGTGTTGAAGTTGCCGGTGGCGGACCTTGGCATGTTCTCGCCGCTGGTCGACGCGCGCTCCTTCATCCCCGTCTGGTTCGGCATCCTTTTCTGCATCAACATGCAGGTGAGTTTCCTGTCGCCACCGTTCGGACCCGCGGCCTTCTACCTCAAGTCCGTTGCACCCTCGCACATCACCTTGCCGCAGATCTTTCGGGGCTTCCTGCCGTTCATCCTGCTGCAGCTCGTGATCCTGACGGCGGTGCTGTTTTTCCCCGAGCTGACCATGATGCTGCGGTAGGAAAACGCAGAGGCGCCTTCTGTTGGCCGGACCGCCGGACCGCCGGACCGCACGACTCAGCGTTGGCGGTGTCAGTCAACATGCCCATTTGCCGTGAGTAAATCGATGCGTCAGCCCGGTCCGTTTTTTTGTCGCCGCCGCCTTGCCTCGTGCTCAACAGGGCACGCCTCAGCGCGGTCGTCATCTCGTCACGCTGCAGAGGCACCGAGCAGCGACGCTTCACGGTGTGTTTGGCCGGTGTGGGAGCGGGCGGGCCATTGAAAATCACACGCATCACGAGCCACGTGCTCGGCTACGACCTGCCTGAAGAGCTCGGCTACTCGCAGCAGTACTACGCGCGTCGGACAGCGCACCTTGTCGAGGTGGAAACCGACGCCGGGCTGACGGGGTGGGGCGAGTGTTTCGGGCCGGGCAACGTGGCGGTAGCCAACAAGGCGATCGTCGAGCAGGTGATTCAGCCGCTGTTGCTCGGCGAGGACCCGATGGCGCGCGAGGTGCTCTGGCACCGCGTCTACAACCTTCTGCGCGACCACGGCCAGAAGGGCATGCCCCTGCAGGCCTTGTCGGGTGTCGACATCGCGCTGTGGGATCTCTTCGGCAAGATCGTCGACCAACCGGTTCACCGGCTGCTCGGTGGGCCCTTCCGCGAGCGGGTCCCGGTGTACGGCTACGGCATGATGCTCAAACGCGAGTCGACGGCCGAGCACTGCGCGCGGTTCCGCGACGAGGCCGCGGCGATCCGTGACGCCGGCTTTGTCGCCACCAAGATGAAAGTCGGTCTCGGCGCGCGCGATGACATCCGCCTGTGCGAGGCCGTGCGCGCTGGCGTCGGCGACGATTTCGATTTCATGGTCGATGCGAACCACTGCTACACGGCGCACGACGCGCTGACGGTGGGTCGTGCGCTCGACCAGCTGCGGGCCTACTGGTTCGAGGAGCCCGTGGCGCCGGAGGACCTCGACGGATACCGGCACTTGCGCGACCGGCTCGACACCCACATCGCCGGTGGCGAGGCGGAATTTTCGCGCTGGGGATGGCGCGAACTGCTGTCGCGCGGCTGTGTCGACATCGCGCAAACGGAAGTCTGTGCGCTTGGCGGCATCAGCGAATTTCAGCGGGTGCTGGGCATGGCGCACAGCCACCTCACGCCGGTGGTCAACCACGTGTGGGGGTCCGCGGTTGCGGTGGCCACCAACCTGCACCTGCTCGCGGCGATGCCGCCGGTGCCCGGTGGTCTTTTCGCGCGCGAGCCCTGGCTGGAGTTCGACACCACCGACAATCGGTTTCGCGACGAGCTGCTGCGCGAGCCGCTGAGCATTCAACAGCAGGTGAAAGACCACGGCGGCACCGTCGCCGTGCCGAACGGCCCCGGCCTCGGTGTGACCCCCGACCGCGCGATGCTCGAGCGCTATGCCCTCTGAGGGTGGTACCACGGTGCTCGCCACCGACGCGCTGTCGCACGTGGCGGTGGATTGGGGCACGAGTCGTCTGCGTGCCTGGGCGGTTGGTCGGCACGGGGGTGTGCTGGGTGCCGTGACGAACGACGCCGGCATGGGCGGCTTGCAACCGGCCGACTTTCCCGCGGTGCTGGAGCGGGCTGTGGGTACGTGGTTGAGCGCGCATCCCGGTGTGCCGGTCCTGTGTTGTGGCATGCTCGGCGCGCGCGGCGGGTGGCAGGAAGTGCCCTACCGGGCGGTGGGGCAGGCGCCACTCGCCGTAGAAGAGTTGACAGAAATCGGGCAACTGAACGGCTCGCCGGTGCGTGTGGTGCCGGGCTTGGCGCAACGCACACCGGCCGACGTCATGCGCGGTGAGGAGACCCAGGTCGCGGGGCTGGTGACCTCCGGTACCACAGACGCTCTTGTCTGCCTGCCCGGCAGCCACAGCAAATGGGTCACGGTGCGTGGCGGCCGCGTGGCCGCCTTCACGACGGCGTTGACCGGCGAGGCCTTCGCCGCGTTTCGGCACCACACCGTGCTGCGGCTGACGGTGTCGCGTGCGGGCCTGTTCGACACGGCCGCGTTCGAGGCGGCTGTGCGGGACGCCCTCGACGCCCCCGGACACGTGTTGACCGCCGCGTTCCGGTTGCGGGCCGAGGCGCTGCTCAATGGCCTCGCGGCCGATGCGGCGTTGGCACGTTTGTCGGGTTGGCTGATCGGTGTCGAGATCGGCTCGATGGCGTCGTCGTGCCGGCAACACGGCACGGTGCACCTGATCGGTGAGCTCGAGCTCGCTCAGCGATACGCACGCGCGCTGGCCCTGATCGAGGTCGACAGTGTCGTGCACGACCCCACCGACTGCGTGCTGGCCGGCTTGGCCCTGGCACGCCAAACCGACGGGGATTGACCCATGCGCGAACTCATGGCGATCTTGCGGGGCGTGACGCCCGATGCGGTCGAAGCCGTTGGGTCGGCGTTGATCGACGCGGGCGTCACCCAGATCGAAGTGCCGCTCAATTCGCCGGAACCACTGGTGTCGATCGAGCGGCTCTCGCGCGCGTTTGACAGGCGTGCACAGATCGGCGCGGGCACGGTGTTGCGCGCCGACGAGGTGGACGCGGTCGCGTCGGCGGGCGGGACCTTCATCGTCTCGCCGAACTGCGACACGGCGGTTATCGACGCCACGGTCAGTCGCGGACTGCAAAGCTGCCCGGGTGTGTTCAGTCCGAGTGAGTGCTTTCAGGCGTTGCAGGCCGGGGCCAGTCTCCTGAAAGTGTTTCCTGCCGAGCTGGTGCAGCCGCGGGGTATCCGCGCGTTGCGTGCCGTGTTGCCACCGGAGACGCGCGTCTACGCCGTCGGTGGGGTGTCGGCAGCAAACCTTGGCGAGTGGCTGGCGGCCGGGGCCACCGGCTTCGGTGTGGGCAGTGCGATCTACCGACCCGGCCAGAGCGCGACCGACACGGCCCAGTTGGCGCGCGCGCTGGTGTCAGCGTACGACGCCTGCCACGGCGACTGAGTCGACGCGGCAGTGCGCCGCGTGTTCACATCGGCCAGAGCAGGGTGTCGGGGTGGAACTGCGACCAGGCGAACCAGAAGGCCTGGTGGCTGCCGAGGTCCGTGCCGTCCGCGTCGACTGCGCGAACGCCGCCGCCGTCGAGGGTGAGGTGGACACCGTCGACCACGACGGTTTCGCCGCGCGTCAGGCTGGCGATCGCGTTGCTGCGTTGAAACGCGATGGGTTGTCCGGCGGCGTTGATCACCCCGACCACGTCCTCGTGAACGGGCAGCCGCGGGTCGGTGTCGCCGACCGGAAAGATCGGTCCGTTGGCATCGCGGTTGTTGCGGAAGTCGAAATCGCGACCGAGCGCCAGGTGCTCGGCCAGCACCGTGGTGTCGGGGTGCGCATCGCGCCAGGCGCCCCAGGTCGTGGTGACCATGCTGGCCTGGCGCAGGGAGATGCCTTGCTCTGCCAGCGGTCCGGTGACGGCGGTGCCCTTGAAGGTGTCAAAAATGGAGTGGGTCTCGATGTCGTACATCACCTTGTTCGAGCGAATCAGCAGGCCGGACGTGCGCAGCACCGGGCGCGCAACGCCCTCGGGCACCTCGTCGGTGTAGTAGGCCTGCGCGGCGCCGCAGAGCGTGCAGTAGGGGATGCCGAAGTCACGGCCGCCCAGGGTGTCGTTGACCATCTCACGCACTTCCATGATGCGGCGGGGGTACGCCCGGTGCGTGCCGTTGACCGAGAGGCCGAACACGATGGCGTCGTCGGACAGCCACGCGGCGCCGGCCACGTCAGTGACGTCCGGGTTGTCCGCCGCCGGGATGCAATTGCACAGCTCGTCGGTCTCGTCAAAGGCGCGGTCGTCGATCAGAACGCCGCCCCAGGAGACGTGGCGCCAGTCGATGTCCCCGGGCACGAACAGCTTGTCCCAGCCCGGCACCAGGTTGGTGAAGATGGCGCGCTTGGTCTCGAGGTAGTTCGGCGGCTCGGGGATACGCCACGCCATCAGGTGGTCGGTGGTGCTGCCCCAGATGTTGCCGTCCGGGTACTGGATGCCGAGAAGCTGCGACGCCGCATCGGCCAGCACCGCGTTCAGACCCGAGTTGCCGACGAAGCGCATCAAGTCGCTCATCGGCCACACGACCCGAGGGTCGCCGGATGCGACAAGGGCATCGAGGGCGGCTTCCTGCGGCTCGCGCCAGGTGCTGTCGACCACACTGTCGATGAAGGCTGTCTGCAGGTGCTGCACCAGCGTGTCGTCGTCGACGGTGCCCCGGGCCGATGGCGGCGGGCCGAACTGCTCGATCACGTATGCGGGCAGGGGGTCGGGCTTGGCCATGGTGTCATCGGCGGCATGGCCAACCGTGGCGGCGAACAGGGAACTGCCCAACGTGGCGACCACCAGAGCCCAACGCGGGCTTGGGATGAGATGAGACATATCGCGATCCTCGAGTGGGGCTCTGTCTCGGATGCCCCCTCGGTGCACGAGTTCAGATCAGGGTAAACCCCTACACCGACCGGGCGTGCCGTGTGGTGGCGACGCACGCGCCAGGGCCGTTCGCGTCGCCGTGGGGCGATATACTGGGGGTCTTGCAAGCGGAGACCGTCCCCATGTTGAGCGATGCACAACGCACGGCGTTCGAACGCGATGGCTACCTTGTGGTGCCGGCGTGCGTCGAACCGACGCTGTTGGACCGGGTCGAGGCCGAGTACGACCGTCTCCTGGACCCGCTGGTCGGCAGCGCGCTGGCGCGGAGGCAGCTGGCTGCGCCGCCGGTGGGCGGGTTCCTGTCCCGGTTGCGGGCGCTGCACCAGGGCGGCGTGGACTGGTTTCAGCCCCTCGACATCTCCTTGCCAGGCGGTGAGATCGACGCGGACACGCCGTTTCACATCGGGCCGGCGGTGTTCGATCTCATGACGCACCCGACGCTGCTCGACGTCGCCGCCGCGTTGATTGGCCCCGAACTCGCGCTCAACCCGATTCAGCACGTGCGCCTGAAGCCGCCCGCCGACGAGCTCGCCTCGACCGAAGACCGCGCCCACGTGGGGCTCACGGCCTGGCACCAGGATCGGGGCGTGGCGCACGCCGACGCCGACCGGACCCCCATGGTGACCGTTTGGGTGGCGATGACCGATGCCACGGTCGAGAACGGCTGTCTCACGGTCGTCCCGGGGCCCGTCGACGATGGCCTGATCGACCACTGTCCGGCCGGACAGACCCACATTCCGGCGAGCCTGCTCGACATGGACCGTGCCCGCCCGCTGCCGGTGCCGGCGGGGTCGCTGGTGGTCCTGCACCCCTCGACACCGCACGCCTCGCTGCCGAACCGGAGCACCGGGATACGATGGTCTTTCGACCTGCGCTACCACCGCCTGGGCGAACCGAGCGGCCGCGCGCATTTTCCGAGTTTCGTTGTGCGCAGTGTGAATCACACGCCGGTCGCGCACTGGGAGGCGATGCGCGACGCCTGGCGAGCTGCGCGCGACCGGCTGGCGCAACAGCCACACATTCCCATTCACCGCTGGGACGGCAACACACCCGCCTGCGCCTGACGCTGGGCAACCCGGAGACCGAACATGGACGCCTTTGTGCGACTGTCCGAGCAGGACAACGTGATCACCCTGACCGAAGACGGGGCCGCAGGCAGCGTCATCAACGGGCTGACGCTGCGCGACGACGTGCCCCAAGGCCACAAGGTGGCGACGCAACACATCGCCGACGGCGCGCCGTTGTACAAATACGCGCAACGCATCGGCACGGCCAACGGGGCCATCGAAGCGGGCAGCCACGTGCACACGCACAACCTCGATTTCCAGCCGGTGTCGACGGCCTACGATTTCGCCACCGACGCCATTGCACCCGCTGCGCCCGACCGTGTCGACACCTTCCAGGGGTACCGCCGCGCAAACGGCAAGGTCGGCACGCGCAACTACATTGCGGTACTGACGTCAGTGAACTGTTCGGCCACTGCGGCGCGGTACATCGCGCAGGCCTTCACCGACGCGGATCTCGGTGCCTACCCGAACGTTGACGGGGTGGTCGCCTACGTGCACGGCACCGGCTGTGGCATGTCCGGCAAAGAGAGCTTCGAGGCCTTGAGCCGTGTCATGCACGGGTACGCGCAGCACCCGAACCACGCGGGCGTGCTGTTGGTCGGCCTCGGGTGCGAGATGTTGCAGATCGACACGCTGCTCGAGCGCTACGGCTTGCAATCCGGACCCCTGTTTCAGGCCATGAACATTCAGGATTGCAACGGCCTCAGGGCGACAGTCGAGCGCGGGGTGGCGCTGGTGCGCGAGATGTTGCCGCTCGCCAACGCGGTGGCACGCGAATCCTGTCCGGCATCCGATCTCCAAGTCGCGCTGCAGTGCGGTGGCTCGGACGCCTGGTCTGGCGTCACAGCAAACCCCGCGCTTGGCTATGCCGTCGACCTGCTCGCGGCGCAGGGCGGCACCGGTGTGCTCGCTGAAACACCGGAAATCTACGGGGCCGAGCACCTGCTGACGCGCCGCGCCGTGAACCGCGACGTCGGTGAGAAGCTGCTCGACCGCATCCGCTGGTGGGAGGACTACACGGCGCGCAACGGGGGCAGCCTCGACAACAACCCGAGCCCGGGTAACAAGAAAGGTGGCTTGACAACGATATTGGAGAAATCCCTCGGCGCGGCTGCCAAGGGCGGCACGACGCAATTGACCGGCGTGTATCAGTACGGCGAAGCGGTCACAGAACCGGGCTTTGCCTTCATGGACTCACCCGGTTATGACCCGGTGTCCGTGACCGGTCAGATCGCGGGTGGCTGCAACCTCGTTGTGTTCACAACCGGGCGCGGGTCCGCCTTCGGGTCCAAGCCGGCACCGTGCATCAAAGTGTCCACTAACAGTCAGCTCTATGCGCGGCAACAAGATGACATGGACATCGATGCGGGGCGCGTGCTGAGCGAGAACCTGCCGGTCGAGACGGTGGGCCGTGAAATTTACGCGCGGTTGCTCGAAGTGGCCTCCGGTGATCCGTCCCACTCCGAAGCCTATGGGCTCGGTGACTTCGAGTTCGTGCCCTGGCAGATCGGCGCGACGGTGTGACCGGCTACGGCCGCGCACAACCCCAGGCCGCCATCGTGTGCTCCCGCTGAGGCGCTGCGGCGCAAAAGGGCGGCGCAGCATCGGGTCGACGCGGTAGAATAGGCATTCGCAATTTCTCGAATGCACGCGGCGCGACCCACGCGCGGATCCGTGCGCCCGACACCCAACTGGAAGCCCCCTATGTCTTTTGAGCGAATCGGTTTTATTGGTCTTGGCCTCATGGGGTCGGCGATGGTCGAGTGCCTGCAAGGTGCCGGACTCGCGCTCGGCGTGGTTGCCAACCGCAGCCGGACGGCGGTCGACGCCGCCGTGGCACGCGGGGCGGTCGAGTACGGCAGCGCGCGCGCCCTCGCCGAGTCCTGCGACCTGATCATGCTGTGCGTCGACACATCCGCGTCCGTCGAGTCGCGCATGCGCGGCGACGACGGGGTGATTGCAGGCTTGCAAAATGACGCTGTCGTGGTCGATTTCGGCACGTCCTTGCCGGGGTCGACGCGGGCGCTCGGCGCCGACGTTGCAGCGGCCGGCGGCCACATGCTCGACGCGCCGCTCGGTCGCACGCCAAGCCACGCACGCGAAGGCAAGCTCAACATCATGGCGTCGGGCGACGAGGCGGTGTTTGACCGCGTCAAACCCGTGTTCGACGTGGTGGGTGAAAACGTCTTTCACCTCGGTGCCCTCGGCACCGGCCACACGATCAAGCTGCTGAACAACCTGTTCGGTATGACCGTTGCCTCGGCCACAGCGGAGGCGTTTGCGCTGTGTGACGGCCTTGGCATCGACCGCAAGCAGTTTTACGACGTGGTCGCCGCCGGGCCCAACCACTCCGGCATGATGGGCTTCGTCGCCGAGTACGCCCTGAAGGGCAACCCCGAGGCGCTCGCGTTCAGTCTGGTCAACGCCCGCAAGGACGTGCGCTACGCCACCGACATGGCGGCCGACGCGGGGCTGACGTCGCAGACCGGGTCGGCGGCGCGCGGCCTGATCGAGGCAGCGGTCGACGCCGGAGCGGGTGACCGTATGGTGTCGACTCTGATCGACACACTCGCGCCGGACTGATCTGCCCCCACCGGGACGTGCCGCGGTGCACGCAATAGCGCAGCGCGGGCCCGACCGCGTGGTGTTTGCGATCGGGCTGATGCTCTGCGCCTATTTCCTGTTCTCGGGCGTCGACGCGAGCGTCAAGT
Source organism: Pseudomonadota bacterium (assembly GCA_039196715.1). Lineage (NCBI taxonomy): Bacteria > Pseudomonadati > Pseudomonadota > Pseudomonadota bacterium. Next base: position 7,388 of record JBCCUP010000036.1, on the reverse strand, counting down.
GGTTGAGTGCAGTTGGCTTTGCCGCAGTTCAGCTCGCGTTCATGCGCTACGCCGGGCACGCCGTGCTCTCACTCGCCGTCGTCGTGCGTCACGGCCAACGGGCGGTGCACGTGGCGCCGTCCGAACGGGCGCTGGTGGTGCTGCGCGCGCTGTGCATTCTGGCGAGCACCGTGCTGAACTTCATCGCCATTCGCTACTTGCCGCTCACGCTGACGGCCACGATCATGTTCACCGTGCCGTTGATTGTCTGCGCACTGTCCGGACCCGTGCTGGGTGAGCGGGTTGGGCCGTGGCGCTGGGGCGCGGTGGCCGTGGGTTTCGTGGGGGTGCTGATCGCGATGCGCCCGTTCTCCGCGCAGTTTCACTGGGCCATGGTGTTGTCGTTGGCGACGGCCTTGTCGTTTGCAGGCTACACGCTGCTGACCCGGAAGCTCGCCGGCCGCGTCTCGCCCGAGGCACAACAGCTCTACACCGGACTGCTCGGCGTGCTGGCGCTTGGGCCGGTCACGCTGTCGGTCTGGCAATCACCCGACAACGGGCTCGACTGGGCCCTGTTGCTTGGCGTGGGCGGGCTCGCCTGGGTGGGTCACGAGATCATGACGCGTGCGCACGCGCACGCGCCGGCGAGTGTCCTGTCGCCGTTTCTCTACAGCTTGCTGCCGTTCATGGGCTTCTGGAGCTACACCGTGTTCGGCCACGTGCCCGACGTGGCGACGCTGGTGGGTGCCGGCACGGTGATCGCGGCTGGTCTCGTGATCTGGGCGCGTGAACGGCGGCGGTCGGCTGCTGTGCCCGATAGCCGCCCGCTGGGGTGAGAACCCGGTGCCGCAACAACGGGATGGGGGAGTCGGACTCCCGTCGTCCTGCGCCAAGTGGGTGTCGGTTTGACAACGCCGCCCCGGTGCGCGGTTCTGGCTCGGGAGTGGGCGCGGGCGATATACTAGACGGCTTGCATCAGGTGGCCCCAACCCCGTTGGTGGCTGAGAGGGAAACGGGTGGAAATCCCGTGCCGCCCCCGCGACTGTCAGGCTGAGGATTGCGCATGTGCCACTGGGCTTTGGCCTGGGAAGGCGCGCAACGCCGGAGACGCCGAGCCAGGAAACCTGCCTGTGTGCCGTGTAACTCTGGACGGGGTGTTTCAGTCAGATGCGGCCAGCCGTCCAGCTGGCCGTGCGGAGCAACCATGCGTTGCCGAATCCCAGTGCCTTTTGAGCCGAATCCCGTGAACCCAGCGCGGCAGGGCAGGGCGTGGTGAGGCTGCCTCTGAGCGCCGTCGTCGGGCAAGCGGAGGCAAAGCTCGCGCTGCAACTCGCGGCCATCGACCCGAGCCTTGGCGGTGTGCTGTTGCGTGGCCCGCGTGGCACCGCGAAATCCTCGATGGCCCGTGGGCTGGCGGCCTGGCTGGACGGCGCGCCCTTCGTCGACCTTCCGTTGGGCGCGGACGAGGACAAACTGGTCGGGTCGCTCGACCTGCAAGCGGTGTTGCAGGACAAGCACGTGCGCGCCGAACCGGGCTTGCTCGCGCGTGCCGACGGCGGCGTACTGTATGCCGACGAGGTCAATCTCCTGCCGGACCACCTTGTCGACCTGTTGCTCGACGCCGCGGCGTCCGGGGTTGTGCAGGTGGAGCGCGAAGGCGTGAGCCGGCGTTTCGATGCGGCCTTCGTGCTGGTCGGCACGATGAACCCGGATGAGGGCGACTTGCGGCCTCAATTGCTCGACCGCTTCGGTCTGTGCGTCGACGTGCTCACGCCGACGGACCCGCGCGAGCGCAGCGCCGTGTTGCACCAACGCCTTCAGGCGCAACACGACGGCGCACGCTTTGCCGCCGAGCACGCCGCCGCGGAAGACGCGGCGCGGGCCCGCTTGCGTGCAGCGCGGGCGGGTTTGGCCGCGGTGGCCGTGGCACACATGTGTGAACGCGTGGCGGTGGCCTGTGCCGACGCCGGCGTTGACGGCTTGCGCGGGGACCTGGCCTGGCTGGCAGCAGCGCGTGCCCACGCGGCGCTCCACGGCCGTTCGCGGGTTGAAGACGACGACCTCGCCGTGACACGTGATTTGGCCTTGCGCCACCGGTTGCCGGAGCAGCCACCCGAGCCACCGACCGGGCGGCGGCCGAACGACAGCCGGCAATCGACGCGGCCGGACAGCGCAGCGGTGGCTGCCAGCGTGCCATCGTTGGCGCGAGACGGTGACTCTGCGCGCGCGGAGGCCCGTGTCGGGCGGGGAGCGCGCGGGCAGACTGCCGCCACGCGCGACCGCGCGGGTGCAGCGCGCCGGGTCGAGACCGGCGCCGCCGTGGCCTGGGCCAGCACCCTGCGTCACGCGGGCGGCGTGCCGACCTCGATCGAGGCAATTCGCCACCGTGCGCGGTATCGAAAACAAGGCGGTGCCTGGATTGTCTTGCTCGATTGTTCAGCGTCCATGCTGCGCGGTGGCGTGCTCGCGCGCACCCAGGGCGCGGTAGCCGACCTGGTCCGCCAGGCGTATTGGCAACGCCGTGACATCGCTGTGCTGCGGTTCGGTGGCGACGGGGTCGAGACCCTGGTGCCGCTCGGCCGCGCGCCCAAACGGACGCCACTGTGCGTGCGGGTCGTTCAGGGCGGCGGGGGCACGCCGTTGGCGGCTGGGCTTGCCGCGGTCCGCGAACTCGTGCACCGCGCCGCCGGTGACGCCACCGACAGGCAACTCTGGCTGTTCACCGACGGTCGGGTGCCTCGACAGACACTGCCTGACCCGGGTTGCGCTGTGACCGTGGTCGACACGCTCGGCGGCGCCGGTGGCCACGCCCGACGCCTGGCCACGCAGCTCGGTGGCGAGAGCCGCGCACTCGACAGCCTCGTGCGGCGCGCCGCATGAGCCGCTACGAATACGCGCGCGACCCCGCGGCCATCTACAGCGAGAGCTTTGCGACCGTGCGCCGCGAGGCCAATCTGGCGCGCTTCGATGCGGCCGAAGCCGACATCGCCGTGCGGATGGTACACGCCTGCGGCCACGTGCCGATCGCCGATGATGTGGTGTTTGGCGGCGGTTTCGTGCCGGCGGTGGAGCGCGCGCTGCGCGCGGGGGCGCCGATCTTCTGCGACTGCGAGATGGTGCGTCGCGGCGTGATCGAGCGGATCCTGCCGACGGCCGCGAGCGCCCCCCGGTGCTGCCTGACACACTCCGATGTGCCGGCGTTGGCAAACCGATTGGGCACGACGCGCTCGGCCGCCGCCGTCGAACTCTGGCGCGACGAACTCGCCGGTGCGGTGGTGCTGATTGGCAATGCACCCACCGCGCTGTTTGCCCTGCTGGAGGGCCTGCACGCCGGTTGGCCGTCGCCGGCGGCGGTCATCGGCATCCCGGTGGGTTTCGTGGGCGCCGCGGAGTCCAAGGCTGCCCTTGCGGAGGACGCCGAGGCGCTCGGTCTGCCGTTTGTCACCGTGCGCGGTCGCCTCGGTGGGTCCGCGGTCGCCAGTGCCGTGGTCAACGCCGTCGCGGCGCGGCTGGGCGCTGCGCCTTGAACGCGCCGATCACCGTCGTGGGGGTCACCGAAGCGGGCGATGCGGCCCTGAGCGTGCGCGCGCGCGACGCGCTGGCCGGCGCCGATTGGGTGCTCGGTGGTGCGCGCCATTTCGAGTTGCTTGACGCCGCGTTGCCAGCCGTCGAGCGGGTGCCGTGGTCGCGGCCGCTGCAGGACAGCTTCGCACGTCTCGATGCGCGGGGCAGTCAATCGGTCGTGGTGCTCGCCAGTGGCGAACCGCAGTGGCACGGCATCGCTACCACACTGATTGCGCGTTATGGCGGCGACGCGGTGACGGTCGTGCCAGCGGTCGGTGCTTTCAGCCTCGCAGCCGCGGCGCTGTCGTGGCCCCTCGAGCAGACCCACTGCCGCAGCCTGCACGCACACGACCTGGCCATGCTCGCTGTTTGGTGCTACCCCGGTGCCAGGCTGTTGCTGTTGAGCGACGGCGCCGACGCCCCGAGAGAGATAGCCGCGCGATTGCGTGACTTGAAACTCGACGCGGTGCGGCTGCGGGTGTTCGAGCACCTCGGCGGGCCACGGCAGGCCAGCAGCGCCTGGTTGTCGCCGGCTGACGGCATCGGGTGCTACGCCGAACTCAACCTGGTGGCGCTCGATGTGCCGGACACCGTGCAGCACACCGCCGTCGGTGCGATGCCAGGCTTGCCGGACGAGGCGTTCGCCCACGACGGCCAATTGACCAAACGGAGTGTGCGGGCGGCGACCCTGGCCAAGTTGCGGCCGCTGCCCGGCCAGTGTCTGTGGGACCTCGGTGCCGGCTGCGGTTCGGTGGCGATCGAGTGGGTGCGTGCCGCGCTCGCCCTGTCCCCCGGCACGCCGCCGGCCGGCACCGTGCTGGCCTGTGCGGTCGAGCGCAACCCGGCGAGGGTCGGCATGCTCGAGCACAACCGCGTGGCGCTGGGAACCCCTCAACTCGCGGTGTACGCCAGTGACACCGCGGACGTGATCGACCGCTTGCCACCCCCCTCGGCCATCTTCGTCGGCGGCGGCCTGACCCAGTGGCGGGGCGACGGCGGTACGGATGACACCGCGCGCGCGCTCGCGCTGATCGCGCGGTGCATCGAGGCCTTGCCGGTCGGCGGGCGGTTGGTGGCCAACGCCGTCACATTGGCGTCCGAGGCCGCGTTGGTGGCCGCGCAGGCACGACACGGCGGCGATCTCGAACGGTTGATGGTCTCGACGAGTCAGGCGGTCGGGCGGTACACCGCCCTGCAGCCGTCGATGGCGGTGTTGCAGTGGTGCTGGACGCGGCTGCCGGCGCCGTCCGCGGACCGCGCGCAGCACGACGGGGCCCGGCGTGATTGAAACCTGGCTGCCCAGCGTGAGCGGGTCTGATTTGCTGTGGTTGAGCTTCGCCGTCGGCCTCGCCGGGCTTGTGCGGGGTTTTGCCGGCTTCGGCACGGCGCTGGTCTACGTGCCGCTTGCGGGGCTGGTGATACCGCCGGTGTGGGTGGTCATGACGATCTTGGTGTACGACCTCATCGGGCCGCTGCCGCTGGTGCCCGAATCGGTGCGCAGCGCCCGCCGCCCTGACCTCGTGATGCTCGCGTTGGGCTTGTGCGTCGGCGTGCCTGTTGGCGTCTGGCTCTTGGCTGACGTTGACCCAACCGCCTTTCGCTGGGGCACGTCGTTGCTTGCGGGCGTGCTGCTCGCCGTGTTGGTCTCGGGGTGGCGTTACGCGCACTACCTGCAACCGCCCGGTGTGGTCGGGGTCGGCGCTCTGGGCGGTTTGCTCGGCGGTGTGGCCGGTGTGCCCGGGCCGCCGGTGATCCTGCTGTACATGAGCGGGCCGGGAAGGGCCGCCGAGGTGCGCGCCACGGTGAACCTCTACCTGCTGATCTTTGACGCCATCGTTTTCGCGGCCTTCGCCGGCTTCGGCATGCTTGCGCTCGAGCCGCTGTTGCTCGGGGTGCTGTTGATACCGCCCTACATGCTCGCCTGCTGGACCGGGGCGAGGCTCTTCGACCCCGAGCGGGAGAAGCTCTTTCGCACCGTGGCCTACGTGCTGATCGGCGGTGCGGCGCTCTACGGGATTCCCTGGCATGGCTGAGACGAACGTGGCGGGCACACTGTACGGCGTCGGGGTCGGGCCTGGCGATCCGGAACTGCTGACGCTCAAGGCGTTGCGTTTGATTCGCGCGGCCTCGCTGATCGCCTATCCGGCCCCCGACACCGGCCCGAGTTTCGCGCGCCAGATCGTCGCCGAGTTCGTGCCTGAGGGCACACGCGAGTACGCGATCACCATCCCGATGAAGACCGACCGCTTTCCGGTGCAATCGATCTACGACGACGCGGCGCGCACGCTGGGCGCTGCCCTTGATGCCGGGGACAGTGTTGTGGTGCTCTGCGAAGGTGACCCCTTCTTCTACGGCAGCTTCATGTACCTGCACAGTCGGATGGTGGCGCAGCATCCCTGTGTCGTAGTGCCGGGCGTGTCCTCGATCATGGCCGGTGGCGCAACGGCGTCGACGCCGCTCGCCTCGCTGTCTGAAACCTTTGCTGTCGCGCCCGCCCCACTGCCGCGTGACCGGCTGGTCGCGCTGCTGGCGTCGCACGACAACGTGGTGTTCATGAAGGTGGGACGTCACCTCGAGAAGGTGCGCGGCGTCATCGCCGAAGTGGGTTTGACCGCGCACGCGACCTACATGGAACGGCTGGGCACGGCACAGCAAGCCTGCTTGCCACTCGCCGAACTCGGCGACGTCACCGCACCGTATTTTTCCCTGATACAAGTGAACCGACGACGGAGTGAGCCGGTGTGAGAACCGCTATTGTCACCCTGGCGAACATCGCCGAGCCCACAGTGCGGCAGCTGCAGACCGCCTTGCCGGAAGCGCGTGTCTACGGCCGCGTCAATCGCGTGCGGCACTGTGACGAGGCCTTCGAGCTTGCCAGTGTGCTGTTGCCCCAGCTCTACCGCGAGGGCGTGCGCATCGTCGGCGTGTGCTCCAGTGGCATCCTGATGCGGTGTCTCGGCCCTGCGCTTGCGGACAAACACCGCGAACCTCCGGTGCTGGCGGTCGCCAGCGACGGATCGAGCGTGGTGCCGTTGATCGGTGGCCACCGGGGGGCAAACGCACTCGCCCGCGACCTCGCCTCCGCGTTGGGCGGACACGCGGCGATCACCACGGCGGCGGATGTCACCCTCGGCGTGGCGCTCGACGAGCCACGTGCGGGCTACCGCCTTGCCACCCCCGAGCACTATCCGAACGCGGTGTCCCGGCTGCTGGCGGGGGAACCCCTGCGCCACGACAGCGATGCACCGCCAGTGGTGGGCGAAGGCGGCGACAGCCTGCCGCGCGGCGACGGCACGCTGGGCATCACCGTGACCTCGGAGGCGTTGCCGTCCGAGCGTGGTGAGTTGCACTACGCACCGCTCGATCACGTTCTCGGTGTCGGCTGTGAGCGCGGTTGCTCGGCCGAGGAGCTGCGCACCCTGGCGCTCGACACGCTCGCGGCGCACGGCATTTCGCGCCACGCGATCGCCGCGGTGACGTCGCTCGACCTCAAGTCCGACGAACCCGCGGTCCATGCGCTGGCTGCGGAACTCGGCGTGCCGGCACGGTTTTTCTCACGCGAGGCCCTCGCTGCCGAGGCGCCGCGTCTGGCCAACCCGTCGGCGATTGTCGCAGCCGAGGTGGGCGTGCCGGGTGTGGCCGAGGCGGCCGCCCTCGCAGCGGTCGGGCCCGCGGGGCGTCTGGTGGTCGAGAAATGCAAGTCTGCACGGGCTACCTGTGCGGTGGCAACGCGGCAGAGCGGTGTGTTCGAGTCGGTCGAGTTCGGTCGGTCGCGCGGCACGCTGCACCTGATCGGCACCGGTCCAGGTCAGCCGGATTGGCGCTTGCCGGCGGTGGAGCAGGTG